>JAGVNQ010000011.1 GCA_020053195.1 Sideroxydans sp. | reverse complement strand
GAAGCAAAAGAAAGTGACTAGCTGTCGGGCTACCCCCGACGGTTTTGAATTTGATTGTTGGGTTACGCGATAAGGCCGCTAACCCAACCTACGGAACCGCTCCCGGATGGAGCGGGAACTAACCCCGAACGACCTTATTCAACATCGCCCTCACCGGCATCGGTATCGCCGCTCCCAACGCCTCCCCCACATCCAGCCAAACACTCCCCGCCTGTTCCACCCGCAACGGTTTGCGCGCGAGTTGAACTTTCAACGGCGTGATGTGCAATTTGAAATGCGTGAAGGTGTGGGTGAACGTTTCTATCTTTTCTCCACCAAGCGCTTCCATCCCGCTGCGCGCAAACCAATCTCTGGCGGCATCTTCATCATCAAATTGCGGCGGACACCAAAGTCCGCCCCAGATACCGATGCCGGGACGTTTCTCCAGCAAAATGTCGTTGCCGTGCATCAGCAATAAAAATGTGGCGTTTCTTTCCGGCACAACTTTGCGCGGGCGCGGGGTGGGCAGCTCGGCGATGCGCTCGCTCAACAATGCTACACAGTCAGCTTGTACCGGGCAAAGCGCACACTTGGGTTTGCTGCGGGTGCAGACGGTTGCGCCTAGGTCCATCAGGGCTTGGGTGTAGGTGGCGATGGAATCGTCCCTTCCCCCTTGCAGGGGGAAGGTTAGGATGGGGGTAGAAGTCGATGACGTTTCTACCCCCTCCCCAGCCCTCCCCCTGCAAGGGGGAGGGAGTAAAAATTCGGCTTGCTGCCACAATTTCTCTTCGACTTTTTTCTCTCCCGCCCAACCCGCAATCCCGCAATACCTTGCCAGCACGCGCTTGACGTTGCCGTCCAGTATGGCGCGCCGTTGGTGAAACGCGAGGGCGCAGATGGCGGAGGCGGTGGAGCGACCGATGCCGGGCAGTTCGAGGATTTGTTCGAACTCGCGCGGGAATTCGCCGTGATGTTTTTGCACGATGATCTGCGCGGCTTTATGCAGGTTGCGGCCTCTGGCGTAGTAGCCGAGGCCGCTCCAGTGCGCGAGCACTTGCTCTTCGCTGGCGGCGGCGAGTGAGGCGACATCGGGGAACGATTTGATGAAACGCTGGTAATACGGGATGACGGTGGCGACTTGCGTTTGTTGCAACATGATCTCGGACAGCCATACACGATAAGCATCCTGATTTTGCCAAGGCAGGTCGTGGCGACCTTGCGTGCGTTGCCAGGCGATGAGTCGTGTTGCGAAGGTTTTCAACAGCGAACTGCCCCGCAAGGCGCGCCAATAGGCGATCTACGCATGGCGCATCGCGTAGATGCCCGTATTTACTGGCTTGCGGGCAAGCGGCATTATTTGAACAAGCCTTTCAGGCCCTTTTTCAACTGATCCTGCATCTTGGCTTTGACTTCATCTTTCTTCTCGTCGAGTTTTTGTTTGGCGACATCGCCCAGTAGCGCGGCGTAGTCCACTTTGATTTTGAGCGCGTCGAAGTTTCCGCTCACACTCACCGGCAAGGTCGCGGTTTTACCTTGCGCCGTTTTGGCGAGGGTGGCTTTGGCGTTGTAGTTCAGGCTGTTGTTGCCGATGTCGATGTCGCCGTTGCCGGTGACGCGCAACACGGTGGAGATCACGGCCAGATCGTCGTTGTGCGCCACGCCGTTTTTGATTTTCAGGCTGGCTTTGAATTCGCTGAACTCGGTTTTTTCGGATTTATCCACGCCCAACGTTTGCGCTTTGGTGTCCTTGCTCAAATTTTGCACGCCCTGCACCAGCTTGCTCAGATTGATACCTTTGACCGCGCCGTTCGCCAGGTTCACCGCGACGTTGCCATTCAGCGCTTTTTTCAGCGCGCTGACAGTGTTGCCGCGCGTGGTGAGATCGAGCGCGATGTTGCCTTTGCCCTCGGCGATGTCCAGATCGAGCGCGTCTTTCAATAGCGGCGCAATCTCAACTCCGGTGAGTTTCTGGTTGATGGTAAAGCTGTTGTTCGCGGCATTCACCGTCACTTTGCCGTCCATGCTGCCTTGGTACAGTTTGGCGGAAAGCGGCGCGATGGTGACCAGCCCGTTCTTCGCTTTCACATCCACGCGCAGTTGCGCCACTTTGACATTGGCTGCCTTGAGCGAACCGAGACGCACGCTGCCTTCCAGATTCAGCGTTTTCAGCGCGGAAAGATCGAACGGTTGTTCCGCTTCGGGCTGTGCGCTCTTGTCTTTCGCGGCAGTCTGCTTGGGGATAAACGGGTCGGCATCAAATTTATCCATTTCGAGGTCATAACGGATGGCGGGCGCGCTGAAATTATTCACCGCCGCCTTGGCCTTGATTTGGCTTTGCAGCAAGCCGCCGGCCAGATTGGCATGAATGCTTTCTCTGCCGAGGTCGGCCTGAATGCTGCCTTTTAATTGGCTGCTGATATTTTTGCCGGGCAACTTGTCGCCCGTGGCATTTAATGCGAGCAACAAATCGGGCAGATTGAATTGCTGCATTTTCAAATTGCCGATGACCGAGGTGGTCAGCTTCAGTTTGAACGCTTGCTCCGGCTGCTTCACATCCACATTCAGCGACAACGTGTTCAGCTTGAATTTTTCGCCATCGCCCTGGAATGCGGGCAAAGCAAATGAAGCAACCACCTCGCCGAATGCCGCATTCAGCTTGGCGTTCAGCGCCACGCCGTCGCCGCTAAATTTGTCCTTGTTCAAATTCAGCGCGGGTGCATCCAGCTTGGCCTCGAACTTTTCTTTGCCTTTTATCCCGCTTGCGCTGAGCGCAAATTGTTTCAGCGAATATTCCTTTGAATCCAGTTTGGCACTGGCATCGCCGCCGATTTTCAACGCGAGGCCGGTGATGTCCAGCGCCGCGCCATTCGCCTGCAAGTCCAGTCCGGCGACTTGGAATAGCTGCGAATCCAGATCAAAAGTAAGTGTGGTTTTGATTTGTGTGGTGATGTCCAGCTTGGGTTGATTCGCCTGAATGTGCGCGGCAAATTCAATTGTGGTCGGCACGGTGTTGGCGATGCGTCCGGTCTTCAGGCTCAAATCATTCACGCTGTATATCGCGCCGGATGCTTCATCACGATAACTCAACTCGGTCTTGTCCAAAAACACCGAAGCGACTGCAAATTTCATCGGCGCGGAGGGTTCGGTGGCGGGCGCAGGCTCGGCGGGCGCGGCCTGCTTGCCCAGCAAATCGTCGAGGTTGGTCTTGCCGTTTTTGTACTTGATAACTTGCGCCTTGATGCCGCTCAGCGCGACTTCATCCACCACGATTTGTTTGGCGAACAGCGGCAGCAACTTGAGCGAAACGTTGGCGCTAGCTAGCGCCGCAAATTCCTGCTCGCTCTGGAATTCGGACAGCGAAACTTTGCCCAAACTGACCCCGATGCTGGGGAAAAAATGCAGCTTAATATCGCCTTCAAGTTTAAGCGTGCGTTGTGTTTTATCTTTCACCGCTTGGATAATCTGCGGCTTGTAGGTGTTGGGATCGAAAGTCAGCGCGACATAAGTTAACGCACCCGCCACTACCACGACCACGCCGCCAACCGACCACAAACCGTATTTCAGATATTTGTTCATGTGAGCACCTGTATCGAATGTTGAGCGGATTATAAACGAGAGACTCGATGTCCAAGCCGCAAAGCAAAAACCCCTCACCGGAAATCCCGGGAGGGGGGTTTACTTAAGGCTACCTCTAAAAATTCAAAATTCTAAGCAAGACAAGGCGCGAGCAAAAAATTGCGACGCGGCATATGTTTGATATGTAAGGAGCAATTTTTTGTGAGCAACGCAGTATTGCGACGAAGTTTGGATTTTTAGAGGTGGCCTTAATAAGGAGTCTGACGATGACCTACTTTGGCTCTGGCCGCCCCGTTGGGGCTTAACATTCAAAAACGAATGTTAGCCTCCGCCGCAACAAGCCGCTGCGCGGCGTGTTGTCACTGCGTTCAAGCAGGTCAATATTTCAAACTCACAAATAAAAAACCCCCAAGTTTTCACTTGGGGGTTTCTTATTTGTAAGGAGTCTGACGATGACCTACTTTCACATGCGTAATGCACACTATCATTGGCG
>JAGVNQ010000086.1 GCA_020053195.1 Sideroxydans sp. | reverse complement strand
GTCACTTTTTCTTGCTTCGCCAAGAAAAAGTAACCAAAAAGAAGGCGACCCCGGTGCGCCGCCGCTGCGCGGTTCCCTGCGTTGCTCGACTGGTCAGGCGGCTGCGGAACTCGCGCTACGCGCTCAAACAGTCCTCGCCGAAAGCCCCTGACCAGCCTGCGCTACTCGGCGGCGCACAGGGGATTGAAAGTCAAAATCCAAAACCACAGCGTGGGCACTTCGTGCCCATGCTTCTTGGCTAATAAGTCACAAACCACTAATGAAAACATGAACTTCAAATGCCACCTTGCCCGCAACGCCCTAAATACAGGCATCTTCATAAAGTGCACAACGTAGATCGCCTATTGACGGGCGTTCCCACGCGATTGATGTTTTAAAAATAGGTGCGTTGGAGTATTGAAATGTTTTCCCCTTGTAACGCCATAACTTTCTGTAGATAACCCAAATTAAATAGCCTATAATCAAAACATTCATTATAGGCAATGCGCCAATCACCTTGATTAAATGTGATTTAATACAATGTATGCAAGCCTAATTCGCTTGTTGTTCGAGCGCGAATAAATTTTTCGCAGCTAAACAGAAGATATTAGTTTGTGAGTATTTTGGGAATGTGCAGGAAATCGTATTTATTGAAGTGATTGCATGATGAAAAAACAAAGGTCTTAACGCGTCAACGTTAAGACCTTTGAGACAACTGGTGACCAGTTGTTGTTGGTAGTTCGACCGCCAGCAACGTATTGAAAGCGGTGTTTCCCGTTACAGCGGACGGAATTTAACATCTAACTCTTGATGCGTCTACACACTTAAAGTGTCGATAATGTCGATATGAAAGGAGCAATCATGGGGCCGAAAATCGTCCATGTTATTGCTTATCCTCGGTTTAGGTTTGGCAAATGGGAGCATGTAATAACCCATTTACGCAGCTTGCCGCGATAAGTAGCTAAAAAAAACAAACCGGGGTTTCCCCGGTTTGTTTTTTTGGGTTTCGTTTTACTTCCCCTGTGCGCCGCCGAGTAGCGCAGGCTGGTCAGGGGATTTCGGCGAGGACTGTTTGAGCGTAGCGAGTTCCGCAGCCGCCTGACCAGCCGAGCAACGCAGGGAACCGCGCAGCGGCGGCGCACCGGGGGCGCCCTCTTTTGGTTACTTTTCTCGGCAAGACGAGAAAAGTGACTAGCTGTCGGGCTACCCCCGATGGTGTTGGTTTTAAAAGCTGCGCGCTACGATTTTCGGTAAACAAAGCGTGTAAAATCTCCTGAGCGGAAAATAAGAATAAGGGCAAAGACAATCTCGACGAACGAAACAGCAACGTCGAGCTTTGCATCACTCGACAGCGATTGGAATGTCGGTTCACTACCAGACACAAGAAATGCCCTGAAAAGGAACCACGTCATATCAGGCATAGCCACAAAGAAAAACCACAGGCCAATCAGAGCACTTCCGACTCGCGCGACTTCCAGCCCTTGCAGATTTACATGATTATCGAACTGGGTACGAGGTGCGATCTTGTGTGCCAACCACATGGGAAAAAACCAGAGTACCCCCGCAAATACCAAATACGCGATCCCTACTGCGTAGGAAGGAGAAACGCCTTCTGGGAAATTGTTGAAAGTCAGCATTGCAGGAATCGATAGCAAAAACCTGATGCTGTTCAACAGCATCCAAAGTGCTGCAAGCCGAATACCTACTGCAATCATTTGTTGCGGTGTCATAGCGTTCCTATCCAAGTAAAGTTAAAGACGCACTCAATGTGCCTCATCCCAATTCCCCCCCTCACCCAATCCCACTTCCAACGGCACTTTCAACTCGGCAACCGTACACATCAACTCGCGCACTTTGTCTTTCACTAAAGCCAATTCCGCCTCAGGCACTTCGAGTATCAATTCATCGTGTACCTGCATGATGAGTTTGGTTTGTAGTTTTTCTTTTTCCAGCCAGTCCTGCACGGCGATCATCGCGAGCTTTATCAAATCGGCGGCAGTGCCTTGCATAGGCGCATTGATCGCGGCGCGTTCCGCCGCCTGACGACGCATACCATTCGCGCCGTTGATTTCGGGCAACCATAATCTTCTGCCGAACCATGTCTCTACGAAGCCTTGCGCCTTGGCTTGTTCACGCGTGCTGTCCATGTAACGTTTCACGCCGGGGTAGCGGGCGAAGTAGAGGTCGATGTATTGCTTGGCGGCGCTGTTTTCGATGTTGAGTTGGCTGGCCAATCCATACGCGGACATGCCGTAGATCAGCCCGAAGTTGATGACTTTGGCGTAGCGGCGTTGTTCGCTGCTCACGCCTTCCAGCGGCACACCGAACACTTCGGCGGCGGTGGCGCGGTGAATGTCTTCGCCTGCTGCAAAAGCTTTCAACAAACCTTCATCGCCGGACAGGTGCGCCATGATGCGCAGTTCGATTTGCGAATAGTCGGCGGAGACGATGCGGCTGCCTGGCGGTGCGATGAACGCTTCGCGGATGCGGCGGCCTTCGGGTGTGCGAATCGGAATGTTCTGCAAGTTGGGATCACTGGAAGCCAGCCGCCCCGTCACCGCCACCGCTTGCGAGTAGCTGGTGTGTACGCGCCCGGTATTGCGATTCACCATCAGCGGCAGTTTGTCGGTGTAGGTGGATTTGAGTTTGGACATGCTGCGATGTTCGAGCAATATCTTGGGCAGCGGGTAATCGAGCGCGAGTTCCTGCAACACTTCTTCGTCGGTGGAGCGTGAGCCGGTGGCGGTTTTTTTCTTGGAAGGGATGCCGAGTTTATCGAACAAAATTTCCTGCAACTGTTTGGGCGAGGCGAGGTTGAACGGTTGTCCGGCCAGCTCATAAGCCTGCTTTTCGATGGCCATGATTTTCTCGCCCAGCTCGTGGCTTTGGCGCGACAACTTGGTGCTGTCGATCAACACGCCGTTGCGTTCCATCTTGAACAGCACCTCGCGCACCGGCAGCTCGATGTCGCGGTAGATGTAATTCAAACCGAATGTTTTTTCATTGTAGGAGCCAGCTTGCTGGCGAAGAGCATTCGCGGCTAAAGCCGCTCCTACAGGGGTGGCTGACAACTGAGGTGACAAGGTTTGATGCAATTGCAACGTGATGTCGGCATCTTCAGCCGCGTAGCGCGTTGCGGTGTCGAGATCGACCTGGTCGAAACCGATCTGTTTCGCGCCTTTGCCCACCACTTCGGCATAACTCACCGTCGCCAACCCCAGATGGCGCAAGGCAAGGTTACCCATCTCGTGTGGCTTGTGCGATTCCAGCACGTAGGATTGCAGCAGCGTGTCTTCCGCAATACCACGCAAGGCGATGTCGTGATTGGCGAAGATGTGTTGGTCGTATTTGAGATTTTGTCCGAGCTTTTTGTGCGACGGACTTTCCAGCCAGTGCTTGAGTTTTTGCAGCGCGTATTCGCGGTTGAGCTGATCCGGTGCGCCGGGGTAGTGGTGCGCCAAGGGCAGGTAGGCGGCTTGATGCACTTCGATGCAGAACGAAATGCCGACCAGTTGCGCGGTCATGGTGTCGAGGCCAGTGGTTTCCGTATCAATGCTGACCAACTCTGCTTGCATCAATTTATTTATCCATGCGTCGAGTTGGGCATCGGTGAGGATGGATTCGTAATGGGAGGTGTCGTTGATGGTGGATGGAAGCGCGGCTTGTTCAAATTGCCGCTGCTCCGGCTCCCTCGCCCGCTGGCGGGAGAGGGTTGGGGAGAGGGTGGGATTTTCAATATCCGCTCCGTCGAACAAGCCCTCTCCCCCAGCCCCTCTCCCGCCAGCGGGCGAGGGGAGTGAGACTTCGCGCAGCCAGCTCTTGAACCCAAAACGCTCGAACAACTCACGCATCTTTGTTTCATCCGCCGCTGGTGCAGCCAGCTCGTCAAACTTCTTGTCCAGTTCAACATCGCACTTCACTGTGACCAACCTTCTTCCCTGCGGCAACCACTCCAGCGCCGCGCGCAAATTTTCGCCGACCACGCCTTTCACTTCACCGGCATGGGCGATCAAATTATCCAGCGTGCCATATTCGGCCAGCCATTTCACCGCCGTCTTCGGCCCGCATTTGGTTACGCCCGGCACGTTGTCCACCGCGTCGCCGACCAGCGACAAATAATCCACGATGCGTTCCGGCGGCACGCCGAATTTGGCCAGCACGCCTACTTCGTCCAGCACTTCGTTGCTCATGGTGTTGACCAGCGTGACATGCGGGTTGACCAGTTGCGTCAGGTCTTTGTCGCCGGTGGAAACGATGCAGCGCGCGCCACTTTGCGAAGCCTGCTGCGCCAGCGTGCCGATCACGTCGTCGGCTTCTACGCCGTCTATCATCAGAATATTCCAGCCCGCAGCGGCCACCAGTTCGTGCAGCGGCTCGATTTGCGCACGCAAATCATCCGGCATGGAAGGCCGCTGCGCTTTGTATTCGGGATACCAGTCGTCGCGGAATGTCTTGCCCTTCGCATCGAACACGCAGGCGCTATAATCCGCCGGGTAATCGGCGCGCAAACGGCGCAACATGTTGAGCACGCCGTAGATCGCGCCGGTCGGTTCGCCCTTGGGGCTGCGCAAATCCGGCATGGCGTGGAAAGCGCGGTACAAGTAGGACGAGCCGTCCACCAGCAACAAAGTTTTAGTCATTTTTCAGGGGTCCGCAATGAACAACAATATGCAACTTCCGCCCGCGCAATCGCCCGAGGTCATGCAGTCGAAGGAGTCGTGGCGGGTGTTCGGCATTATGTCAGAATTCGTCTCGGCGACTGAGCAGCTGTCCAACATCCATCCGGCGGTGAGCATCTTCGGCAGCGCGCGCGTTGCCAGCGACCACCCGTATTACAAACTCACCGAAGAAATTTCGCGGCTGCTGTCCGATGCCGGATTCGCGGTGATTTCCGGCGGCGGCCCCGGCATCATGGAAGCGTGCAACAAAGGCGCGTTCTACGGCAAATCGCCCAGCGTCGGACTCAACATCCAGCTGCCGCACGAGCAGCGCAACAACCCGTACCAAAACATCAGCCAGACCTTCCACCATTTCTTCACGCGCAAAGTGATGTTCGTCAAATTCGCCAGCGCTTATGTGGTGATGCCCGGCGGCTTCGGCACGCTGGACGAACTGATGGAAGCGCTGACGCTGGTGCAAACCGGCAAGACGCGCAAGATGCCGATCATCTTGGTCGGCAGCAAATTCTGGGGCGGCATGCTGGACTGGTTCAAGACCTGTTTGCTGGAAGAAAAAATGATCGCAGAGCACGATCTGGACTTGGTGCAGATCATCGACGACCCCGAACAAATCGTCGCCGCCATTTTCAAACACTATGAAACGCGCGGCTTCGAACCGTCGGCAGAAGAGCGCGAGATGCAGCTCAATCTGTGACGCGTATCGGATAGAATTCGCCCATTCATTCCATTTGGAAAAATCATGCGCTTAATTTCATTGATTGCCCTCGCCTGTTTGAGCTTCGGCGTTTACGCACAGCCGGAAGCGGCCACCAAAATCGAGCCTCCTCCTCCGCCAAAAATGGTTGCGGACGAGCCGGTGGATGAGCCGCAGGTGACTATTGTCAAGCAGACCGAGCTGACCATCGAGGAATACCGAGCCAACGGCAAACTGTACATGCTCAAGATCACGCCCAAGATCGGCGCGCCGTATTATCTGGTGGACGACCGTGGCGACGGCAAGTTTGCGCGACAGGAAGGGTTGGATTCCGGGCTGCGTGTGCCGCGCTGGATAATCAAAAAATTCTAACGGCATCCAAAATATGCCGTCATTCCCGCGAAGGCGGGAATCCAGTCAACTAAATACTTCCTTGCGTAGCAAGGACAAAACCAAAGGCATGTTGAATAAAACCGCTGGATTCCCGCTTGCGCGGGAATGACGATTTTGGTTTTATCGCTGCCGCTAAATTAAGACTGAGCGCATGGCCGTTTTTACCCGCGTTTCCGATGCCGACCTCACCGACTGGCTGACCAATTATTCTCTGGGTTCGTTGCTGGAATTGCACGGCATTCCCGAGGGTATCGAGAACACCAACTATTTCGTCACCACCCGCAACGGGCGTTTTGTGCTGACGCTGTTTGAAAAACTCACCCCGCACGAACTGCCGTTTTTCCTCAACCTGATGGCGCATCTGGCGCGGCACGGCATCCCTTGTCCCGCGCCGATGGCGGACAGCCGCAATGCTTTGTTGGGCGAATTAAACGGCAAGCCCGCCTGTATCGCCACCCGCCTGCACGGCCAATCGGTAACGCAACCCACTGTAAAACAATGCGCGGCAATGGGCGCGATGCTGGGGCAGATGCATATCGCCGGGCAAAGTTTTGCCGGGCAGATGCCCGACCCGCGCGGCGCGGCGTGGCGCGAAGACGCATCACAAGCGGTCATGAAATTTTTATCGGAAGAAAACGCGGCGCTGCTGCACAGCGAAGTCACCTTGCACGCCGAACATCCGCTGGCCGATATTCCGCGCGGCATCATCCATGCCGACTTGTTCCGCGACAACGTGCTGATGGACGGCGAGCGCGTGGGCGGACTGGTTGATTTCTATTTCGCTTGCAGCGGGGAGTGGTTGTACGACGTGGCGATTACCGTCAACGATTGGTGTCTGGGCAGTGAAGGTTTGCTGAATGAGGAGCGCACGCGCGCTTTGCTGAATGCCTACCATCTGGTGCGCCCGTTCACGGCAAAAGAAGCTGAACTCTGGCCGCAAACGTTGCGCGTGGCGGCGTTGCGTTTTTGGCTTTCGCGCCTGTACGACTTATACCTGCCGCGCGACGGCGAGCTGGTCAATCCGCGCGATCCAGAGCCGTTCAAACGCATTCTGCAAAATCATATCGAGGTGCAGCCGGTCTGGCTTTGAACTGGAGTTGATCCAAATACGTAATTGAGCCACGGATGAACACAGATGAAACACTGATAACCCATAGCTAATCCGGCAATTCTGCGCTCTCCTTCAGGAGAGTCTCATCAGTGCAAATCCGTGTTCATCCGTGGCTAGATATTTAGATTCTCGCGCTGGCCTTGCGGATTTCCGCGTCGAGTTCCGCGTAATTCAAAGTCACCGGGAATTGCGGGAATTCGCGGATCACATTTTCCGGCGGGTGGAACAAAATACCGGCATGTGCTTCGCCCAGCATGGCCGTGTCGTTGTAGGAATCCCCGGCGGCGATAGTTTTGAAATTGAGTTCCTTGAAACGTTTCACCGCTTCCATTTTCTGGTTGGGCATACGCAGGTGGTAATTGACCAGAATGCCGTTGGCATCGGCTTCCAGCTTGTGGCAGAACAGCGCGGGCATGCCCAGTTGGCGCATCAGCGGCATGGCGAATTCGTAAAAGGTGTCGGACAGGATGATGACCTGAAAGCGCTGGCGCAGGTCGTCGAGAAAATCTTTCGCCCCCGCCATCGGCCCCATTTCCGAAATCACTTTTTGAATGTCGGGCAAGCCGAGCTTGTGCTGCTTCAGAATGTCCAGCCGGAATTTCATCAGCTTGTCGTAATCCGGCTCGTCGCGCGTGGTGCGGCGCAATTCGGGGATGCCGGTGCGTTGGGAAAATTCGATCCAGATTTCGGGAACGAGGACACCTTCAAGGTCGAGACAGACGAGTTGCACGGAAAGACTCCAAAAAATAAGGCGATGCGCCGGGAAGGGCAAATTCTACCATCTCCCGAATATTTCCGACCCGGGGCAAACCCGCTTCCCCGCCTATTTTCTTTTGGCATCTGCCGCGCGGATATTCAGCAATCCCATTACAATGGAACATGTTGTCCGGTTACAGGCATAAGGATCAAATGGAAATCAAAACCCTGAACGCAGCGCGCGGCTGGCTGTGGATCAAACAAGGCTATCAGCTCATCGTTCTCAACCCGCAGTTAAGCATTTTTGCCGCATTGGGCGGCATGCTCACGGTCTTTTTCTCCCTGCTGATTCCCGGTATCGGCGCGCTGCTCGCGGTGGTGTTGCTGCCGTTTTTTCTGGCCGGGTATATGCGCATCTGCCGCGCGTTGGAAGAGAATGAAAAATTCGACCCGGCGCAATTACTGTCCACACTCAAACAGCGCGCCCCCGCGCTGATTTCGCTGGGCGCGTTTCTGATGATGGGCTTGTTTCTGGTGTCGGCGCTGATGGTTTACATCGGCGGCGAACCGTTCACCAAACTGATGCAGGAAGTGCAAGCCACGGATAACCCGCAAGTGTTGATGGAGGCGCTCGCCACGGCGGGCACGGGCGTGGCCGCCGCCATCCTGCTCGGCTTTTCGCTGGTGCTGCTGTTGCTGGTGACCTGGCAATACGCGCCGATTCTGGTGTTTTTCAGCGGCGTGTCGGCATATGCCGCGCTGTATGCCAGCCTGATCGGCACCCTGCGCAACATCCTGCCCTACACCGTTTATGGACTAATCATGCAAGTGCTCGCGCTGGTGCTGGGCATTTTGCCGTATGGACTCGGCATGTTTTTGTTGATGCCGCTCACGCTGACTTCGCTTTATGTCAGTTACCGCAACATTTTCCCGTGGCTCGATGCGGCTGTCGCGCAACCTGCCGCAATCGAAAAGGAGGGTTGACCGTGCAATATGCAAATGTCACAAGAGATGAAGTCAAACAAGCGCAGTTCCCGCACAACCTGTATATCGGCGGCGTGTTCGCTTTCAATTTGCTGATGACCCCGGCGGTGCTGGGGATGAAGATCGGCATGATCGGACTGCTGATCCCGCTGTTTTTTACCGGCGCGATGATCGCTTACATCTACCTGCGCAGCCAAAAAACCACCAACTGGTTTGTCGATATGCACTGGAAACTGGCATTCTCGCGCGCGCGTTTGCTGCTGCTGGGCTACGCGATTTCGGGCACGCTGATATTTATCGCATGGCTCATCACCCTCACCATGAACGACCACAACATGCGCCACATTTTGTGGACCGCGCTCACCCGCGTCGCCATCGTGCCCACCGTGATTCTGGTGCTGGTCACCGCCGTGTTGGAATTCGGTTCTTTCGCGCAAACCGCCAAACGCGAAGTGCCGGACAAACTGGCCGCCAAATTCCCGCCACCCGCCTGATCTTTACACCC
>JAGVNQ010000001.1 GCA_020053195.1 Sideroxydans sp. | reverse complement strand
AAGCCGAAAACAGCGCCGCCAATCAGCATGGAAAGAAAAATGAAAATGCCATGCAACAGCGAAGTCGCGCCCAGATAACCCTCGCTCAGCGATTGCAGCACGACTAAAAATAACGCCATGCCGGTGGCATCGTTGAACAAACTCTCGCCCTCGAAAATCAGCGCCAGCCGCCTGGGCGCGCCGAAGTCCTTGAACAGCGCCAGAATGGCCACCGGATCGGTGGCGGAAATCAGCGCGCCGAACAGCAGCACCACAACGAACGGAATCTCGTAACCGATCAGCCGCAAGCCCCAATACCCCGCGCAGGCGATAAAAAATGCCGACAGCAAAAGCCCCACGATCGATAACGCGGAAATCGCGATAATGTTTTCGCCGATGCGGCGAACGTTCATGTTGTAGGCCGACTCGAAAATCAGAATGGGCAAGAAAATGAAAAACAGAATGTCCGAAGTCAGTTGAAAACTGGAAATGTAGGAAAAGGCCGCCACCTGACTCAGCGGAATCAGCACAAAACCGACCAGCACCAGCAACACGGAATAAGGCAAGCGCAGCTTGGGCGCGGCGATATGGGCGAAAATCGACAAGAACAACAGTGTGATGAGAGACAGAATAATCTGAACGGTCGAACTCATCTGGGGCATCCTGAATTGTTGGGAGAAAGTAGGCGGTCGCAACAACACTGACCGCGCTGACATTCTACGCCGGAGAGACAGCGCATCAAAAGCGTATCCTGCGATAGTCGATTGACGGATGATTTTTGCTCGGATTTTTTAGTCACCTCGCTGCCAAGGCGCGCCAATAGGCGATCTACATGCAGTGCATCATGGAGATGCCCGTATTTACTGGCTTGCGGGCAAGGTGGGTTAGATGAATTCACAATCTGTTCGATCAGTATTGTCGAACGAAAAACATGACTTAATTTTGCGCAATCAATCTTTGATTTTTGGATATTGCTGCCTGGAATGCAGGACATCAATCACTTCGATAGCGGAAGTTGTCACCCGGTACACCACCACATAATTTGGATGCACCACCAACTCGCGCGTACCAGTCACTTTGCCGAGGCGATACAGATAGGGATGATGGGGAAGGGCGGAAGTGGCACGCTCAATTTCTTCGCCCAAGTTGAGTGCGGCGCGCAGATTGCGTTCAGAAATATAACTTAGAATTTCGCGCAGAGACGCGCTTGCTTCAGGCCGCCACTCGATCAGCATCTTGATCTTTGCGCTTATCGTCCAGCAGTTGGCGCATCTCGGCCATCACCTGATCGTGAGGAATATTCGGACGCGGATCATCCAGCGACTTTTGCACCTTGGCACGAAACCAGCGCTCGTAGGCCGCAGCCTCATCCGTGGTTTGAAACTCAGACTCAATTGGCGACAGAGCATTTTTCATGGCAGCTCCCAAATATGATTTACAACATTGCCGATAGTATCAATGACTTCTGTATTTGATGCAATGTAGGAGGTTGGTTGCTATTGCGACTTCGACTCTTTGATCGTGTTGAGGCTTGTAGTTTCGAGAATATCCCTTTGAATAACTTGGATGGGTTCAATAAAGCACTTCAATTCCTCCTGTTGCTCCAACAAGAATGGGGCTGTCTTTACCTTGGAATGCAAATCGTGCAGTCTTTTCTCAGCTCGCTTGAGTATGGTGCCATACAGCATTGGAATGATTTTTACTTCGTCACCATGCTTGATCTGGTCGTCTTCGCCAGACTCAATTACATCGCCCAAAATGAAGCCGTCAACGCGGGTGGTCTTTTTTAGATGCCCTTTTTCCCTCAACTCCTTTACATACTTCCAAATTTGCTCCTTCTCGCCTGATCCGAGGGGGAGTCCGGTGGTTTTAAGGTCAATGATGATGACATGCTCTACGCCATCTTCGTTGTAGTCTTCATCATATGAAGGTCGTGCGTAGAAGCCAACACTGCTATCGGGCAATACGACGAAGTCCGGGCGATTGCGTGTCCCTTTTGCTTTTTTGCTTCCAAATAATTGGCGAATGACTGTGCTCATGCCTTTGTTGGACGTGAATTCGATGGATTCAAATTGTGCGCCGAACATCCAAAGACCTTTTTCAAATAGAGGCTGGAGTTCATGCACTTCATCTATGCCAACAACTTGAAGCTTGATCTTCAGCTCATTGATGAGTCTTAACCGATTCTCTATCTCATCTAACACCAGCTTAGCCATGCCTACAGTCCACTTTGTGAGTACTTCATGCAGTGCGTCAAGATCATTTGGATCTTGATTGTGCAGAACTTCTAACAAGCCGTATCGTGATTTACTCTTCTCCAGTTTGGTCAGGATGGAAGAAAGCTGAACAATTTCCTGTTCCCCAAAATTTGGGCAGGTATCAACAACTTCATTGACGAATGTTTGTACACGATCTTTGCTAAGCAATGGAAGTGCATTAACAGAGCTGCCAATTTTCTCCATCACACTGCACCGCTTCGTTTCGCGCTCGGTACTGCTTGCTTGAAAAATAATCTCCCTTATTTTGTCTTGAACAACAGGGCGTACAATTTTCCAAGTAACGTTTTCATCATGAAAGCCAGACCAGTCTTCCTTAACGGCACCTGCATCATTTAAGAAGTCAGCTTGGACAATAAAGGTGAATCGCTTGGCTTTTTCAGTGCGTCCATCAAGAACACGTTCTACATCACTGCCTCGCCACTTGCATTCACCTACTGCTCGATTAAGAACCCACCATGCAATGCCATGCTGCTTGGTTGTCTTGTCGGCCTTAAGGGCATCAATATGGAAAATTTTGACGATGCCAACACCAGGAATTTT
>JAGVNQ010000003.1 GCA_020053195.1 Sideroxydans sp. | reverse complement strand
GGCATCGACATCGCCCCCAAGTACATCCCCGCCGAGGTGTTCGACAAACGGGCAGTGGAGAAGAATCAAGTGGTCTTTCACGATGTCTCGTTCATCGAGGTCAAGCCGCACGTCAAGAAGAACAGCGTGGCGATGGAGCTGACCGACTTTTCGGTCTTTTATTCGCAGGATTCGATCGCCAACGCGGAGGCGACGCTCAAGGACAAAGCCAGCAAGATCGTGGTGGAGAAGGGGCAGATCGTGAAGGTGAGCAAGGACAAGAACGGCATCGTTAGCCGCGAGGTGCTCACAAAAAAGTGGACGGACTGGATTGATTATTGGGCGGTGGATTTCAACTTTGAGAGCAAGCGCGAAATCGTTCGTGTGAAGAATGAAGAGAGTGGCGATTGGGAAGAAAGATGGACGGGGGATTACATCTTTGAAAACGAGTGGCAATCCTTCCGCACCAAAAAAGACCGCTCGCTGGAACTGACCAGCGTCTTTCACGAATGTACACCGGAGCGGCGCAAGCTGGCGGTCAAGGTGGTGGACATCTTCGGCAACGACACGATGACGATTATTGAGGTGAAGGTATGAGATTTTCCCTGCCAGAAATTCGCCACGACCAGGCGGGTTTTGAGGCGTTGATTCGCCTCCATGCGCAAACGAAGGACTGTTTGTTTGACGATATTGACATTGATATGGGCGCAACAACTTGGTTTGATGCAGATATGTGCGCGGCATTCGGCGCCATTCTTTACCGGATGGGCAAAAATATGAACACGGTCAAATTGGAAAACATACGGCCTAATGTGGAGAAAATTCTGTCAAAAAATGGGTTTCTCAGTCATTATGGGCGTGAAAAGATTCCCGATCAGTGGGGAACAACAATACCCTATCAACGGCTTGATGTTAAAGACGATCGTTATTTCGCCGGCTATATTGAGAACGAATTGATACGCCGTTCGGAAATGCCCTCCATGTCGCTGGGACTGCTGAAAAAGTTCCGCGAAAGCATTTTTGAAATTTTCAGTAATGCCGTGTTACACTCACGGACTGAACAGGGAATTTTTAGCTGCGGACAATTTTTCCCAGCCCGACATCAACTCGATTTTTCCGTAACTGACCTGGGTATCGGAATCCGCCAGAATGTAAAAGAAAATACAGGTCTTGATTTCGCGCCGGAAGAAGCAATTGCATGGGCCACCAAAGGGCGCAATACGACTAAGCGCGGCCAAATCCCAGGAGGGCTGGGCTTGAAGCTGCTGGGGGAGTTCATTGATTTGAATGGCGGACGCATTCAAATTGTTTCGGATGCCGGGTATTGGCGGCGGGAGAAATGTGAAACCGTTACCGTCGGATTAAGCCAGCCTTTTCCCGGCACAGTGGTAAGTTTGGAAATCAATACCGCTGATACGCAATCCTATGCACTCTCTTCCGAATTATCGGAAGAAAACATATTTTAAAGGGGTAATCATTATGAACTGTAACTTGTCGTTTTCCATATTTGAAATCGTAGGCAGCCCACTTTGTGTTGCCTCCAGCGATGGACAAAAAGTCTATGATCGCCTTGAAGCCGCCTTAAAAGAAGGACGGAGCGTCATGCTCTCATTCCATAACATTACCACCTTGACTTCGGCGTTCTTAAATGCTGCAATTGGCCAGTTATATGGATTATTTACGGAGAATCAAATACGCTCCTTACTCAAGGTGCAGGGTATTCAGCCTGACGATCTGGCTTTGTTAAAACGGGTGGTTGAAACAGCCAAACAATACTTTAAAAACCCGCAAAAATTTAACCAAGCGGTTCGGGAAACGCTGGGAGGCGACAGCGATGACGCATAGGGTGGAAAGAATCACTGATTATGATTTCACATCTTCAGACGCATTGTTGTTGGACGCAAATGTGTGGTTGTTTGTTTATGGCCCACAAAAACCGAGAGACAGTAGAGTTGATGTCTACTCTCAAGCCTTAGCCAAGATTCTCGCTGCTCAAAGCCGCATTTATATTGATGTCCTGATTGTTTCTGAATTTATCAACACCTATGCCAGACTGAGATGGAATTTTTGGAAAGCACAGTCTGCATCGTCCAACGACTTCAAGAAATTCAGGAAAAGCGGGAATTTCAATCCTGTTGCCCAAGATATTGCCGCAGATGTAAAACGCGTATTGAAACACTGTGCGCGAGTAGAGAACGGCTTTGAATCGCTTGCGATTGATACTTTGATTGATGAGTATGCGACAGGCGATTTTGATTTTAACGACCAGATTTTAGCAAGCCTGTGTAAAAAGGATGGGTTGAAGCTGGTAACAGACGATAGCGATTTCAAAAGCCAAGGAATTCCCGTTATAACCGCGAATGAGCGGTTGCTGGTCTAAAACTATTATGGCGCTTCATCCCAACTTCCCCGAATCGCCCCACGCCATCCTCGACCCGGCCATCCGCTGGTTTCCGGCGGATGAAGCCTTGCGCGAGACCAGCATGGACAAGCTGATGCCGCCCTTAGTGCCGCAGCTTCGCCGCAAGGTGAAGGAGTGGCGGGACAGCGGCTATGTCGGCGCGACCGACACGAGCAGGAGCCTGCTCAACTGGTGGTTTAACACCCCGCACCTGCTGCCCCAGACCGACCTGTCTGCGTGCGGACACGCACAGGCAGGCGGCACGATGGCCGAGTTCCAGTATTACTTTGCCCAGCGCGAGGCGCTGGAAACCATCATCTACCTGTACGACGTGGTGGGGGTAAAG
>JAGVNQ010000146.1 GCA_020053195.1 Sideroxydans sp. | reverse complement strand
TGCTGCAAGGCATTGACCGTATCGCCATCAGCCCCGGCGTGCCGCTGGCCGAGCCTTTCGTGCAGCGTGCATTGGCGCGCGGCATTCCGGTCGAAGGCGACATCGAGCTGCTGGCGCAACAACTATCGACCAAGGTTCTCGCCATCACCGGCGCGAACGGCAAAACCACGGTCACCAGCATGGTGGGTGCGATGTGTGAAGCGGCGGGGTTGGATACGCAAGTGGCGGGCAATATTTCTCCGGCGGTGCTGGATGCGTTACACAAACGCGCCAACCGCCAGCCGCAAGTGTGGGTGCTGGAGCTGTCCAGCTTCCAGTTGGAAACCACGCATTCGCTCAACGCCGATGCGGCTGCCGTGCTTAACGTGACCGAAGACCATCTCGACCGCTACACGGGAATGGAAGCGTATGCGGATGCCAAGGCGCGAATTTTCAACGGCAATGGTGTGCAAGTGGTGAACCGCGAAGATACGCGCGCGATGTCTATGTTGCTTGCCGGGCGCAGACAAATCAGTTTCGGCCTCAACGCGCCGGTCGCGGAAAACGATTGGGGCATCAGCCGCGAAGGCGATGTGATTTGGCTGATGCAGGGCGATCAAAAAATTCTGCGCGCCGACGAGTTGCAAGTGAGCGGTTTGCACAACGTGGCGAACGCGCTGGCGGCGCTGGCGCTGTGCCGCGCCATAGCCTTGCCGTTGCCGCCACTACTCGCCGCATTGCGCGCCTTCAAGGGGCTGCCGCACCGCGTGGAAAAAGTTGCCGAGATTGACGGGGTCACCTATTACGACGATTCAAAAGGCACCAACGTCGGCGCGACCGAAGCCGCGCTGAAGGGTTTGGGCAAACCTGCCGTGGTGATTATGGGCGGCGACGGCAAGGGGCAGGATTTTTCGCCGCTGAAACAAGCGGTGGCCGAGTTCGCGCGTGCGGTGGTGCTGATCGGGCGCGATGCGCCGCTGATCGAAAATGCCATCGCTGGATGCGGCAAGCCGGTACTCAAGGCGCACGACATGGAACAGGCGGTGAACATCGCGCGCGAACATGCGCAACCCGGCGACGCGGTGCTGATGTCGCCCGCCTGCGCCAGCTTCGATATGTACCGCAGCTATTTGCACCGCGCCGAAGTATTTATCGCGGCGGTGAAAAAACTGGACACGGAGGGACTATGTTCAGCACCGCATTGAACCCCACGCGCCGCGCGGCGGAAGAGTACGACACGGTGCTGGCGTGGATCATCACCGCGCTGCTCGCCATCGGGCTGGTGATGGTTTATTCCTCTTCCATCGCCACCGCCGAGGCGGGCAAATATACCCATCATCAGGCGAGTTATTACCTCGTGCGCCATGCGATTTTCATTTGTGTGGGGCTGGTGTTTGCGGTGGTCGCGTTTCAAGTGCCGACCGCGACCTGGCAAAAATACGCGCCTTACTTGTTTGTGTTCGGCGTGGCCTTGCTGATTCTGGTGCTGATCCCCGGCGTGGGGCGCGCGGTCAACGGCAGCCGCCGCTGGCTGTCGCTGTTCGTCGTCAACCTGCAACCGTCAGAGCTGATGAAATTGTTCGCGGTGTTGTACGCCGCCGATTACGCCGTGCGCAAAGGCGCGGTGAAAGACCATTTGCTTAAACCGTTCCTGCCGATGTTCGCGGTGATCGGACTGGTCGGCGGGCTGTTGTTGCTGGAGCCGGACATGGGCGCGTTCGGCGTGATCCTTATCATCGCGCTGTGTACTTTATGGCTGGGCGGCTTCAATCTGAAAATTTTCGGCGGCTTGCTGGTGCTGCTGCCGCTGCTGTTTGCGGCGCTGGTGTTCTCTTCCGAATACCGCATGCAGCGCGTCATCGGTTTCATGGACCCGTGGTCCGACCCCTACGGCAAAGGCTACCAACTCAGCCACGCGCTGATCGCCTTCGGGCGCGGCGAATGGTTCGGCGTGGGCTTGGGCGGCAGCGTGGAAAAATTGTTTTACTTGCCCGAAGCGCACACCGACTTTCTGCTGGCGGTGATCGCGGAAGAGTTGGGGCTGATTGGCGTGTGCGCAGTGCTGGTGCTGTTCGCCTGGCTCATCGTGCGCGCCTTCGCCATTGGCCGCCAAGCCGCCATGTCCGAGCGCCTGTTCGCCGCGCTGGTGGCGCAAGGCATCGCGGTGTGGCTGGGCGTGCAAGCGATGATTAACATCGGCGTGAACATGGGCGTGCTGCCCACCAAAGGCCTGACCCTGCCCTTCCTCAGCTTCGGCGGCAGCGGCGTGGTGGTGAATTTGATCGCAGTGGCGGTGCTGTTGCGCATCGACTACGAGAACCGGCGCGTAGCCAGAGGGCTGCCGATATGAACATGAATAAATTATTAGCTACGGATGGACACGGATACACACGGATGAAAAACGGAGTACAGGGTTTTATCTGTGTTTCATCCGTGTTCATCCGTGGCTCAATAGTATTTGGGGTGAAGTTATGAACCGCACCATCCTCATCATGGCAGGCGGCACCGGCGGCCACATCTATCCGGGACTGGCGGTGGCCGATGCGTTGCGCGCGCAGGGCTGGCATGTGGTGTGGCTGGGCGCGCCGAACAGCATGGAAGCGGAGCTGGTGCCCAAGCATGGCTATCCGGTGGCGTGGGTGAATTTCACAGGAGTGCGAGGCAAAGGTGTGCTGCGCTTGCTGACGCTGCCGTTCACTTTGCTGCGCGCGCTGGGACAAAGCGCGGACGCGATATTCCGCCACCGTCCCGACGTGGTGCTGGGTATGGGCGGCTACATCACCATGCCGGGCGGATTGATGGCCGCGCTGTTGCGCCGCCCGCTGGTGATACACGAACAGAATTCCATCGCGGGCATGAGCAACAAAGTGCTGGCGAAACTGGCGACGCGCGTGCTGAGCGGGTTTCCCGGCGTGTTAAATACCAATAAATTTGAGGCAACTGCTCGGGAAGGCGCGCCAATAGGCGATCTGCGTGATGAAGGCGCGAAGAATGGCGAATCTATTGGCTTGGCGATGAGCAGTGCTTCTAAAAAACGCATTTGGAGCGGAAATCCGGTGCGTGCCGACATCGCTGCGCTGCCTGAGCCGCAACTGCGTTATGCAGCGCGCAGCGGCAAGTTGAATGTGCTGGTGGTGGGAGGCAGTCTGGGCGCGCAAGCGCTGAACCAAGCGCTGCCGCAAGCGCTGGCCCTGTTGCATGTAGGAGCGAGCTTGCTCGCGAATGCCCCTGATAAATTCGCGAGCAAGCTCGCTCCTACAGAATCAGAAACGTCCGGGTTCAACGTGATTCATCAAACCGGCAAAAAGAATTTTGAATCGGTGCAAAAGCTGTACGAGCAAGCGGGCGTATCCGCCGACATCCGTCCCTTCCTCGACGATATGGCGCAGCAATATGCCAACGCCGATGTGGTGATCTGCCGCGCGGGTGCGCTGACCATCGCCGAACTGGCGGCGGCGGGTGTGGCCAGTGTATTGGTGCCGTTCCCGTTCGCGGTGGACGATCACCAGACGCACAACGCGCGTTTTTTGAGCGAACACGGTGCGGCGGTGCTGCTGCCGCAAACCGAATTGAATGCGGAAAAACTGGCACAACTGTTGCGCGAAATGAGCAGAGAAAAATTGCTGGTCATGGCGCAAGCCGCGCGTGGATTGGCGAAACCGGATGCGACTGAGCAGGTGGCTAAAGTTTGTATGGAGTTGGCAGAGTGATGCAAAACCTTCACCACAGAGACACAGAGACACAGAGGAAACCAAGAAACAAAACCGAGATATGTTTTGTTGAGGGCGACCATGCGGCTGATGTTTTGAGAGTGAATTTGATTTGTCTTTCTCTGTGTCTCTGTGTCTCTGTGGTGAAAGGCTTTATATGAAACACAAAATCAAAAATATTCACTTCGTCGGTATCGGCGGCTCCGGCATGAACGGCATTGCCGAGGTGATGCTGAATCTTGGCTTCAAGGTGAGCGGTTCGGATTTGTCGGACAGCGCGGTGACGCAACGTCTGCAATCCTTGGGCGCGACGATATACCAGGGACATGCCGCGCAGCATTTGCAGCATGCCGACGCAGTGGTGGTTTCGACGGCAGTGAAGGCGGACAACCCGGAAGTAATCGCGGCGCGCGAACAGCGCATTCCCGTGGTGCCGCGCGCGGTGATGCTGGCGGAGCTGATGCGTTTGCGCCAAGGCATCGCGGTGGCGGGCACGCACGGCAAAACCACCACCACCTCGCTGGTCACCAGCGTGCTGGCCAAGGGCGGTTACGACCCGACTTTCGTGATCGGCGGACGGTTGAATAGCAGCGGCGCGAATGCGCGGCTGGGCACGGGCGAATTCATCGTGGCCGAAGCGGATGAGTCGGATGCGTCGTTTTTGTATCTCACGCCTATCCTGGCGGTGGTCACCAACATTGATGCCGACCACATGGAAACCTACGACCACGACTTCAATAAATTGAAACAGGCGTTTGTCGATTTCGTTGAGCGCCTGCCGTTTTACGGGCGTGCCATGGTGTGCTCGGACGACGAAAACGTGCGCTCGATTTTGCCGCGCATCAGCAAGCCGGTCACCACTTACGGGCTGAATGAAGGCGCGCAAATCCGCGCGGTAAACGTGCGCCACGAGGGCGGCAAAATGTGTTTCACCGCCTTGTGCCGACACAACACGATTCCGCTTGATCTGGAAATTATGTTGAATCTGGCGGGGCTGCACAACGTGCTCAACTCGCTGGCTGCGATTGCGGTCGGACTGGAAGTCGGCGTTGCGCCTGCGGCCATCGTCGCGGCGCTGGCCGAGTTCGAGGGCGTGGGCAGACGCATGCAGCGCTACGGCGAAATCCCGCTGGCTTCCGGCGGCAGCTTTACATTGATTGACGACTACGGCCATCACCCGGTCGAAATGAAAGCCACGCTGGCGGCGGTGCGCGGCGCGTTTCCTGGCAAGCGTTTACTGCTGTCGTTCCAGCCGCACCGCTTCACGCGTACACGCGACCTGTTCGAGGATTTTGTGAAAGTTTTGAGCGGTGTGGACGCGCTGGCGTTGGCGGAAATTTACGCGGCGGGTGAAGCGCCGCTGGTGGCGGCAGACGGGCGCGCGCTGATGCACGCCTTGCGCGTGGCGGGGCAGAG
>JAGVNQ010000271.1 GCA_020053195.1 Sideroxydans sp. | reverse complement strand
TCAACTGGATTCCCGCCTTCGCGGGAATGACGTGCTACTTTATTCGTGCCGGATCATTAATGCGGCGGACGGTATTGCGGCGGCAGCAAATCGAGTATTTCCCGCTGCACCAGAATGTTGTGCTCTTCATACAGCGCCTCGCCGCATAAAGGCACGGCCTCGTCAAAATTCACCGGCACTTTTTCGCCCTGCCACAGCCATTTCACCGGCAGACAAATACCCATCTCGTTTTCAGTCGGATAATCTGACTGCACCAAACCCACCGCTTTAATGTGCAGTTCCATTTGTTCGGTGCAGTGTTTGATAAAAACGACATCTTCGTTTTTGATGGACGCTACGGTGGCGTGCAAGTCCGGTTTTTCATCGGGCATGTGCGGCAAACACACCACATTGTGGTCGATGAAACCTTGCGCGTTGTGTTCGTCAATTCCGAAAAATGCAGACATGATGTCCTCTCTTTCTTCAGTGATTTAATCTCGAATAGGTTCGGTTCGACCTTCAGTTAAGCCGGGCGAAACCGATGCGCTCACTATACTTAACCAAGTGTGATAGTCAAGTATTAACTCGGGCACTCACTTTTGTTTCCAAATCCGGCGAAATAGGCCGCTAGTCGGATAGTAGTTGACTGCGATAGTAGGTGATAGCAAAATTCTCAAACGTCATCTGCCGTCCCGTCCGGTGGCGGGGAGGACCCTCTTTTTGACAGGAGGCAATCATGAAAAACCTGCACGCTTCACTATCACACTCACTCGTGGGCGAGCTGGCGGTGTCCCGTTTTGAAGCCGCCAAAGCGCTTGCTTATGCGCTGGCCGAGTCCGACAAAGAAATGCTGGAACCCGAATTGATCGCCTGGGTTGACCGGCCCACCAACATGGCATCCCCCGAAATTGAAGGTTATGCGCGCACCAGCGGCTGGCGCGATTACGGGATGTCCCACGGCGGTCTGTTGGAAATCGACATCGGTGACGAATCCGCATTCATATTTGTCGAGTCCAGCCCGTTCGACTCCTACGAACATTTCGGCCACGGTGCGTTCGTTAATCTGCGCGACGAAAGTGGCAATGAAATGCTCTGCCGCATCGGCGGCAAAGACTGTGTTCCGCTGGACGAGTGGAGCAGCAAACTCACCTGAACATCATTTTGATCGAGTAAAGGAGTTCATCATGTTGGATATTAATCACGTTATCAACGAAGCCGCACTACATGACCTCGACCCCGAGGGCAATATGTACGATCTGGATCACTGGTCTCCGCAGACGGTCAAACGTCTGGCGGAAGCAGAGGGGTTTGAAGAATTGACCGAAGCGCATTGGCGTGTGATCTACATGTTAAGAAATCTTTATCGCGAGCATGGCCGCCCCGCGAACGTGCGCGAAGTGATGAAAATTCTGGAACGCGAATTTGCCGACGAAGGCGGGCAAAGTTTTCTGTACGAATTGTTCCCGCAAGGTCCGGTCTCGCAGGGTTCGCGTTTGGCGGGCGTGTTGCCGCCGCCGAATTCCAGTGATCCTTCGTTCGGCTGGTCGGGCTAAATCTTGTCGAACAACATTTCCAGCTTGAGCAGCAGCAAGGGCGTGAATTTGAAATCGGTTTCCTTGGGGAAATGCAGTTGCGGGTTGATTTCGAAGAACAGCCAGTGTCGGTTTAGTTGCTGGCGGTAACGCAGCGACAACACATAATCGTTCGCGTGCATTTGCGGGTCGCTGCTGCCGATGGCGCTGGCTTCGTAGTGCAGGGCGCGCTGTTCATCCAGCGTGTGATACACCGAAAAATCCTGGCGCAGTTCAAAACTTTGCGTGCGATGCAACCAGGTGGCGCTGCTGGAGGAACGGAACAAAGCCGGTTCGCCCAGCGCGTGTTCAAAGTCGATCAGCGTGGTTTCGCCTGTGCCCGCATCTTCAAACCAGAACACAGTCTCGGCCACTTTCATGCGCCAATCGGCGAGCGGGGCGGACATGCTCAAGCGCCCGCGCGAATAAATTTGCGCGGGCGTTTCCATTTGTTTGCCAAGGTCGGCGCTGAAGTGCCATTTGTTTTCTGTCGGTTTTTCGTAACGCAGCGCGATGCCGTAGTTTCCCGGCGTGACCAGTTGGCTGAGCGTTTTTGTCTGGGCGGTCGCCGCTTCGCCGCCGCCGGCGGTGTTGGCCTCCGGCTCGCTTTCCAGCAACAAGTGCAAACGCTGTTCGGTGGCAGGCAAACGCAATTTGGCTTTCAAGGTTTGCTGCGCCTGACGCGAACCGCCGCGTTGCATCAGCTCGCTGAGATCGAGCTGCAACACGCTTTGATTGGTCTCCTGAAAATTGCGCTCGTCACCGAAGAAGCGATCCACACCCGTGACAAAACCGACGAATTGCTGCGCCACGTAATCGTGCGTGCTATCGACTGCGCCGGACTTGTGCTCGGGGACGGGCGGCTCGCCGTCGTCGGCGTAAAGCGGCGATGCGGAAAACAGAAGCGCGGCAATACTGCACCGGAAAATAAATCGCGCGGCCAACGCCGCGCGATCAAACAAAAATAAATTCTTAATGGTGGCCGTGTTCGCCATGTCCTGCCGCTGCTGCCTTGGCGCTTAATGCCGTTTTGATTTTGCCGCCGTCGGTGTCGCCGTTGACGTTGATGATGTTGAGCTTGCCCGCCCCCTGTTTCATGTCGTCGGCGAAGTCATACACCGCGCCCACCACCAGCAATTGCCCGGCTTTCACCTTCTCGTCGAATTCCTTGAGCGCCGCCGCAACCTGGTTGTTGACGTTGGTCTTCACGCCGTCGATGCTGACCGCACCTTTGGTGATGTTGATGGTGTCCAACTCTTTCTTGATGTCCGGCTCGATGTCTGCGTAGTCGCTGCTGGCCGCCTTGATCGCGCCGCAGGAAGAGTGTCCGATAAAAATCAACAGCGACGAAGCCAGATGGTTCACGCCGTATTGCACTGAACCTTTGGAGGTCGCTAACTGGTTGCCAATGTTTCGAATCATGAACAAATCACCTTCCGGGGTTTTGTCCAGCAGGTTGGTGTGGACGCGCGAATCGGAGCACGTCACCACCGTGGCGCGCGGATGTTGCCCCTTCGACAATTCCTTGAAAAAACTCGCCTTGTGCGCGGCGATGTAAGCCCGGTCTATGGCCTGTATTTCCTTGATGATGGTCTGCGCAGTGGCGACATCGCCGTATTCGTGTTCGCTGGCGAAAACAGGTGCGGAAAAACACACGGCGGTCAGCAGGCCAAGCAAGTAATTTTTGGACATATCAACTCCCTTTTAATTGATGGGTTAAAGAAAAAATTCGCCGGTCTGTGCCGGCTGAATCGAATCTAACCATGCGCCCGAAAGCCTGTACAGGACTTCACAGATTCTTCACAAACAACAGGTTTTTACAACGCCGCATCGTGGAGAAGCGCATGGATAGGGAATCTACGACGTGTACATGATGTAGATGCCCTATCCATGCGCCTTTCGGGGCAATGGCAGTTGTAAAAAGTACCCAATCGTCAAAAATCTATGCTTTCTGATTTGGATTTAATCCAAAAAAGCCATTAGACCTAAACCCCCTCCAACTCCCCCTTGTCAAGGGGAGAGCAGGCTCGGCTCCTCCCCTGAAAAGGGAAGGCCGGGAGGGGTTGGGGTTTAGCGTTTGCCCACCATCACCGGAAACGTTTCACCCAGACTTTGTATGGATTTCATCATCAGGTAATCGGGCAACAGCCGCCACACCGCAACGGAAACGAGGAATGCCGCCAACCAGAAACCGACGATGGGATAGGTGAATGAAAAAAGGATGAAGGGCAGCAGAACCAGTCCTATTCCGGCGGAATTGAGCCAGCCGCTGGAGACGGCGCGGTGTTGTTCCAGTTGCGCCAGCTTGTCCATCATCATGTTGGCGTGGACTTGCGCGCGCAGGGCATGTTTTTTGAAGTCCGCCCATTCCTGATCGCTGCGCGCCGAGGCGCGGATGGCGACGATGTGTTCCTGATATTGGTTCAGATAATTTTGCAGTTCGGAGGCGATGTCGGGCATGGGCAGGCGCGTGCTGGAAGTGGTGCGGATGAAAGTCAGCAGGCGGCGCATGTCGTCGCGCAGTTCGGCAAATTCCTGTTCGGTTTCTTTGCGCTTGCGTTCGATTTTGGAAACCTGATGCGCCACCGATTTTTTCGCTTCCGGCAGCAGCGCTTCCAGCACCAGCAGCGAGGCGGCATCCATTTGTTGCGGGTCGCCCAAGTCGTCTATCCACGCGCATTGCGCCGATAAATTCAGCAGTTCGGCCAGCAAGCGTTGGCGCAGCCGTTCCGCCCACGAATTGTCGTAAGACATAGCCAGCAAACGGGCGTGCATGTTGAGCAGGTTGGGGCGGTGCAAGTCGTCGCGGCCATACATGAGCTGGTCAAAATCGGCCACGGTGTTGGGATCGCGCGCGGCGCTTTTGTCAGTGATGATTTTTAGTTTGGATTTCCACGCTTGCTCGAACAAATCCAGCGCGCGATGCCAGCGTTTCACCAGATCGGCGGCCTGGCGGTTGCCCGCGTCGGCATACACTTCCAGCACGCGCGTGCGGTACAAATTGTCCAGCCAGTACGCGGCATCCTGGTCGCCTTTGAGCGCCTGATTGGCGTAAGTCAAAATGCGCGAAAGCTCGATGGTTTCGCCGCGCCACACCGGCGGTATGCCGGGCGCGAGATGCAAAATCAGTTTCAGCAATTGCAGGTCCATCGACAAGCTCGATTGCCCGCGCATCTCGATCAGCAAACGCACCACGTTTTGATCTTTTTGCACGTTGTTGAACCACGACAACAACAGCCCGTTGGAAATATCCGCTACGCCCGCTTTCCAATTGCGCGACAGCGCGGTGGCGAGCTGATCCGGCTGGTAACACAGCTCGCTGCCCAGATGGTATGGCTCGTTAAAACCGCCGACATTGCCGTGCGCGGCAGGCTCGGGCAAAGCCGTGTCGTTTTGCAGCCAGCGTCCGACCTCGTCCGCGCCCCAGCGCAACTGCGGATCGCGCTGCAACAGCCCGCGCAACAACTTGTGAACCTTGCGCTCCGTCACGCCCGACAAGTCGATATTGCGCGTGGTCAAAT
>JAGVNQ010000334.1 GCA_020053195.1 Sideroxydans sp. | reverse complement strand
GGCGCGTTCAGCACGTAGTTCACCACTTCGCTGCGTTCGCCCGGATGACCGACACCGACGCGCAAGCGCCAGAATTCTTTGGTGCCCAGATGCGCGATGATGTCTTTCAGCCCGTTGTGCCCGCCGTGTCCGCCGCCCAGTTTCAGTTTGGCGCTGCCCGGCGGCAAGTCGAGTTCATCATGCACCACCAGTATCTGATCCGGCAAGATTTTGTAGAACAATGCCAACGCGACCACCGACCGGCCGCTTACGTTCATGAAAGTTTGCGGCTTGAGCAGGAACACGTCATGCCCGTGCAACGTGGCGCGCCCTATCAGTCCGTGAAATTTGCTGTCGGCTTTGAAATTTACATTGTGTGCGCGCGCCAGTTCGTCCACCCACCAGAACCCGGCGTTGTGGCGCGTGGCTTCGTATTCCCGCCCCGGGTTACCGAGGCCGACAATTAGTTTAATCGCTTCGCTCATAATGAAAAAACCCGCCATGCATTTTTTGAACGCATGGCGGGTCTTGCTGTTTGCAACTTATTTCTTGGCAGCAGGCTTAGCGGCAGGAGCGGCTGCGGCAGTTGACGCTGCGGAAGCAGCAGCGGCAGCGGCTGCATCGGCGGCAGCTTCCACTGCACCACGCGGCACTTGTACGGTTGCCACGGCATCGGTAGCGTGATGGTGACCCGCCACCTCAACACCCTTGGGCATCTTAATATCAGATACGTGGATAGAGTGACCCAAGTCCAGCGCGATCAGATCAACTTCAATCGCTGTCGGCAAATCGGCTGGCAAGCAGGCGATGTCCATTTCGTTCAACACGTGGCTGATGATACCGCCGCTGGTCTTCACGCCGGGCGCGATGTCGGCATTGATGAAGTGCAACGGCACTTTCATGTGGATTTTTTTGTTGGCATCGACGCGCTGGAAGTCGACGTGCTGAACTTGCTGACGGAACGGGTGCATCTGGAAGTCGCGCAACAGCACGGATTCTTTTTTGCCGTCGAGTTCCAGCGTCAGCACCGAAGCGTGGAACGCTTCTTTGCGCAGCGCGTAATACAGGGTGTTGTGATCGAGTTCGATCATGGCTGCATCGCCCGTACCGTAAACGATGCCGGGAACGAGGTTTGCTTTGCGCAGACGGCGGCTCGCACCCGTTCCTTGCACTTTGCGTGTTGTTGCTGCGATTTCGATTGTCATTTTACTTCTCCACTTCTGATGAAGCGCTCCGCGACCAGAGGCTTCGGGTTGCGCGATGACCAACATGGTCACCGCAAATTTTTAATCCATGAACAGCGAGCTGACCGACTCTTCCGCGTTGATGCGGCGCATGGTTTCGGCCATCAGTTCGGCCACGCTCAACTGGCGGATGCGTTTGCAGTTTTTTGCATCTTCGCGCAGCGGGATGGTGTCGGTGACCACCAGTTCGTCGATAGCGGATTTTTCCAAACGTTCGATTGCCGGTCCCGACAATACGCCGTGCGTACAGTAGGCGATCACGCGCTCCGCGCCTTTTTCCTTCAACGCATTGGCGGCTTCGCACAGCGTGTTGGCGGTATCCACCATGTCATCCATGATGATACAAGTGCGTCCGGCCACGTCGCCGATGATGTTCATGACCTTGGCCACGTTCGGCTTGGGACGGCGTTTGTCGATGATCGCCAAGTCGGATTCCAGACGTTTCGCCAGCGCGCGCGCGCGCACCACACCGCCCACGTCGGGCGACACCACGATCAAATTGTCGTAATTCTGTTTCCACACGTCGCCCAGCAAAATCGGCGCGGCGTAGATGTTGTCCACCGGAATATCAAAGAAACCCTGAATCTGGTCGGAGTGCAAATCCATGGTCAGCAAGCGATCCACGCCCACGCCCACCAGCATATCAGCCACCACTTTGGCGGTGATTGCCACGCGCGCGGAACGCGGGCGACGATCCTGACGCGCATAACCAAAATAGGGCATGGCGGCGGTGATACGTCCGGCGGAAGCGCGCTTGAGCGCATCCACCATCACCATCACTTCCATCAGCGTGTCGTTGGTCGGCGCGCAGGTGGATTGCAGAATAAACACATCCTTGCCACGCACGTGCTCCAGAATCTCGACCATCACTTCGCCGTCGGAGAACCGGCTGACCGTGGCGCGACCGAGATGGGTGTGGAGATGCTGAGCGACCTTTTCGGCCAGCTTGGGATTGGCATTACCGGTGAAGACCATCATGTCGCCTGACATGGTCACCTCGCTGAGTTGGGACGGGCGTGAAGCCCGTCAGGACTTGATTGAGAAACTGGCTGGGGAGGTAGGGATCGAACCTACGAATGTCGGAATCAAAATCCGATGCCTTACCACTTGGCGACTCCCCAAAAACTCTATGCAGCTAAATCCTTTAGCGGGTGTTGTTGCAAACCCCGCGCGACAAATCCGCGCATTGTGGTCGGCAACTGCTGCAATACCGCTTGTGCTTCCGCTTCCGTGGCAAACCCGGCAAACACGCATGCGCCGGAGCCGGTCATCAGCGCAGGTGCGAAGCGCGCCAACCAGCCAAGATATTCGGCAACTTGCGGGTACAGCTTGCAGGCCACCGCCTGTAAATCGTTCCCAAATTGCCCTACTCGAAAATCTTGCCCTATCGGAAGGGCGCGCATTGTCATCGAAATCGTATTTCGTGTCAATTCAGGATGGGTGAAAATCTGCGCGGTGGGCACATGCACCGGCGGAGTCAGCACCACATACCACGCCTCCCCCAGCGGGTAAGCCTGCAACTGCTCGCCCACGCCCTCGGCGAAGGCATTCTCGCCGAACACAAAAACCGGTACATCCGCCCCCAGCGTCAACCCCAGTTGCATCAGGCGTTCGCGCGACAAACCCAAGTTCCACAGGCGATTCAAGGCCAATAACGTCGTGGCCGCATCCGAACTGCCGCCGCCCAACCCGCCGCCCATCGGGATGCGCTTCTCCAGCTCAATATCCACGCCCAGCTTGCAGCCGGTCTCCTGTTGCAGCAGGCGCGCGGCACGCACGCACAGATCATGTTCCGGCGGCACGTTTTTCACATCATTAAGACGGCGCACCTCGCCATCGGCGCGCAAAGTGAAATGCAGGGTGTCGTTCAAGTCGATGAAGCGGAACAGGGTTTGCAGCAAGTGATAACCGTCGGCACGGCGACCCACCACATGCAGGAACAGGTTGAGCTTGGCGGGAGCGGGACAGGTGAGTGTTGACATCAATAAACCTTTCACCACAGAGACACAGAGACACAGAGAAAAACAAAACAAAACCCGAGAAAGGCTTCATTCAATTTGCCTTTGACTTTCTCTGTGTCTCTGTGTCTCTGTGGTGACAGGTTTGAGTTCTTTTTCATTGCACTTCCCATTCGTCAATCAGCAACAGCACTTCCATGCCGTCGCGTTTCAGCGTCAAACGCAGCGGCAGCGCGTCTTTGTTATCTGCCGTATAACGCGAGTAAGTAATCTCCCAGCCCTGCTGGCGCAACAGACTCATTTGTCCGTGCGCATTCTGCTCGATTTGGAATTCGCCCTCGGGTGCGGGCAAGGCGGCGACCCAATAACGCAGGCCGGACAGCGGCAATTGCCAACCCAGCACTTGTCGCATCAACGCTTCCATATCCTGCGCGGCGTAATGTTTGCCGGAAGCATCCAGCGTGGCGTTTTGCGTATCGCGGTGGATGCGCGCCACCGTTTGTCCCAGCGGCGCAAGCAACAAAATCTCGTCTTCCGCCGCGCGGTGTACCCAACGCAATCCCGCGCTGTTGCGCTGCTCGCCTTGTTTAAACGAGACGCGACCATTGAACGCGAACGGCGCGTCGGTCTGCGGCGGGCGCTGCACCGCGACGGGCGCAGTCGCGCAACCAGTCAGCAGCAGAATCAACAGCGGAAGGAATCGGCGCATATCTTTAGTCTGTTACCGGTAAAACCTCGCAAGTCGCGAAAAGAATCTTTCACGCGGAGGCGCGGGGAGCGCGGAGAAATAGACATTTCACTTGTTTTGTCTTCTCCGCCACTCCGCGTCTCCGCGTGAAATTTATTGTTTTTGGTTCGTCCGGATTAGGGAATGAAACGTTTTATCACCGCTTTGAGCGCGTCGTTGTCGGGGTTGGCTTTGGCGCTATCCACCCACACTTTGCGCGCGCCGTCCCGGTCACCCCGCTTCCACATCACCTCACCCAGATGCGCGGCGATTTCGGGATCGGGGTTGGCTTGGTAGGCGCGGTTCAAAAACTCCAAGCTCTTGTCGAGTTTTCCCTGACGGAAAAACCCCCAGCCCATGCTGTCGATAATCGCCGCATCGTCCGGCTTCATCTTGTAGGCCTTTTCCACCAGTTCCATCGCTTCCGGCAGGCGCATGTTGCGCTCCAGCCAGCTATAGCCCAGTGCGTTGTAAGCGTGCGCGTTGTCCGGCTCGACCTGAATCAGCTTGCGCGCCAGCTGCTCGAACTTATCGAGTTTGTTCAGCTTGTCGGCGATGAGCGCACTTTGGTAGAGCAGCTCGGGCTGGTTGGGATATTTCTCCAATCCGCGCTCCAGCACTTTGAAACTTTCCGCATATTGCTTGGCATCGCGCAAAAAGCGTGATTCGATCATGATTAGCTGCACGCGCTGCGCGGTATCCGTGGTTTCCGCCGACTGGAGCGCCTTGCGCGCTTCATCCAGTTGGCCGGACTTGATGAACAGATAAGCCATGCGCAAATGCGCCAGGAACCCATGTTCGCCGCCGCCAACCTGGCGATAGTGCTGCAACGCGCCCGCTTCATCTTTTTTCGCCTCGCTCAATTGGCCGAGGTAATAGTGCAGCGTGTTCTCGTCCTTGTTTTTGTCGTCGCTCGCCAAGGCCTGACGCAATTCCTGCTCGGCCCTGTCCAGTTCGCCCATTTGCAGCGAAATCAGCGCGATGGCAAAAGCCAGCTCGGGACTGCCCGGACGCTGTTTCAGCAATTTACCGAATTCATCGCGCGCTTCGGCATACTGCTTCTGTTCCAGCAACAGACGCGCGTAGATCAAGCGCACCTCTTTGTTCTCGCCGAACCGCTCCAGATAATTTTTCAGCAGCACAAGACTTTTTTGCGGCGCGTCGCGCATCAGCAATTGCGCCTCCAGCACCACCGCGATGTCCCAATCGGGACGCAAGGCCACCGCCCGATGCGCCTCGTTCAGCGCCTGTTCGTTTTTGTTGGCTGCCGCCGCCAATTGCGCCAGCGCCCAATGTCCCTCCGCCGCATGCGGATAGGGCTGCGCCACTTGCGCGAACCAATCCAGCGCGGCGGCTTTATCGGGCACGCGCCCCAACAAACCGTAGAGACTCATCAAAGTGCGCCCGACGTTGGCCGGGTCGGATTGCAGCAATGCAGCCGCCTGCGGCAACGCTTCCTGATATTTGCCCCCGCTCAACAGCAGCGAAACCAGCATCTGCTTGGCCAGCGGCGAGGTCGATTCCAACTGCTGCCATAACCCGAACGCCTCCACCGACTGCTCGTATTGGTGCGCCTCGAAGGAGAGCTGCGCCGCGCGTTTGGCCACACGCGGGTCACGTGTGGTTTTCGCCAGATCGAGATACGCCTGCGCCGCCAGCTCCGAACGCCCGCGTTGCGCCGCAATATCGCCCAGCAGGAATTCGTACAACAAACTGTCGGTCAACTCCACATTGGGCAAATCGAGCTTGGGCGGCTCCACAATTTTTTCCAGATGCGCCTTGTCCGCACGGGCGTTCAAACCGGACGCATCGTCCGCAGCCTGCTGTGGCGTATGCGCGCAGGCTGCCAGCAAGGGAAAAAGCAACAGAATGAAATTTCGTGGTGTGGGATTCATGGTCTTTGGGAATTTTGATGCGAGACGACAGTTTAGGTTATATTCGCCGCAACTCAAAACCTCGCGCTCCGACCCGACATGCCATCCCCTATCACCCTTTCCGCGCATCAGCTAACCCGCTTCCACGGCAAACGCTGCGTGGTCAGCGATGTCTCGCTGGAACTGCGGCACGGCGAGGTGTTGGGACTGCTGGGGCACAACGGCGCGGGCAAATCCACCACTCTGCAAATGCTGGCCGGCGCGCTGACTCCCGCCAGCGGTCAAGTGACCGTGTGCGATTTTGATCTGGCGCAGCATCCCGAACAAGGCAAAGCCTGCCTCGGCTTTCTGCCGGACCAACCGCCGTTGTACCGCGACATGCGCGTCGATGATTTCCTGCTGTTCGCCGCCCGGCTGCACCGGGTCGCGCCCGCCAAACTCGCCGATTCTCTGGCATCGGCCAAGCAACGTTGCGGCTTGAGTGACTGCGGCAACAAGCTCATCGGCACCTTATCCAAAGGTTACCAGCAGCGCGTCGGCATCGCGCAGGCCATCATCCACCAGCCCGCCGTGGTGATTCTGGACGAACCCACCGTCGGCCTCGATCCCACACAGATACGCGACATCCGCAACCTAATCCGCGAACTGGGCGACAGCAGCAGCGTGATCCTTTCCACCCACATGCTGAACGAAGTGGAAAACATTTGCGACCGCGCCATTATTTTGCAGGAAGGCAAAGTAATCTTCAGCGGCAGCATCGACGAGTTGCGCCGCCACAGCGATGTCGAATCCAGCTTCATCCGGCTCACCGCAATGTTGCCTGAAGGGGACAAAGCAGAATGAACCCAAAAAACAAAATTGAGCCACGGATGAACACGGATGAAACACGGATAAACTCCAATACTCCATCGGCAACTTCGTCACCTGTAGGAGCGAGC
>JAGVNQ010000004.1 GCA_020053195.1 Sideroxydans sp. | reverse complement strand
TAAGAGCCAAGAATACTGGTCGGTACATCTGGACAGTCAAAAAAACAGCATTCCTTTCTCTGCCAAACTGTTTCAGTATCAAGGCAAGAAGCTGGAGCAACTCAGCATCGGCAACCAGGCTGAATATGATGCTATTCATTCCAAACTTAACGATGCCAAGCTGCCACCCAAAGTTGTACGCGTCGAAAAGAAAGCCAAGCAGCGCAACCCCGCTGCTCCGTTCACTACTTCCACCTTGCAGCAGGAAGCGGTGCGCAAACTAGGCATGACCTCAGACCGCACCATGCGTACCGCGCAATCGTTGTATGAGGGCGTGGATATTGGCGGGCAGACCATAGGCTTGATTTCCTACATGCGTACCGACTCGGTGTCGCTGGCGAAAGAGGCCGTGGAGGAGATACGCAACTACATCGGCGACAATTTCGCTGTTGATTACTTGCCGCGCACTTCACCCGTTTACAAGAGCAAGACCAAGAACGCACAGGAAGCGCACGAGGCCATTCGCCCGACCTCTGTCCTGCGCACACCGGACAGTCTGCGCGACCATCTGAACATAGATCAGATGCGCTTATACGAGATGATCTGGAAACGTACCCTGGCAAGCCAGATGTCCCCCGCACGCTTTGATACAGTCAGTGTTGATATTCGCTTGAGCAGCGACGACACACTGTTCCGCGCTTCTGGCCAGACGCTGGTTTTCCCCGGCTTCATCGGCGTGTATATGGAAGATGTCGATGACGCGGAAGAAGAGGACAGCGCCAAATTACCACCTCTGTTTGAAGGTGATGTGCTGCCGGTGGATAAACTTTACGGCGAGCAGCACTTCACTCAGCCGCCGCCGCGTTTTTCTGAAGCCAGTCTGGTGAAGACTCTGGAAGAATATGGCATTGGCCGTCCTTCCACGTACGCCACCATCATTTCCACACTGCAAGCCAGAGAATACGCCACTCTCGACAAGAAGCGCTTCATGCCAACCGACGTTGGCCGCGTAGTCATCAAGTTCCTCACTGAGCACTTCACGCGCTATGTTGACTACGGTTTCACGGCAAATCTGGAAGACGAGTTGGATGAAGTTTCCGAAGGCAAGCGCGACTGGATTCCAGTGCTGGAGGAATTCTGGAAAGGTTTTAACCAACTGATCGGCGAGAAAAAAGATGTTGATCGCCCTGGCACAGAAATTCTCGATGAAGCCTGCCCGAAATGCGGCAAACCTTTATCCAAACGGCTCGGCAAACGTGGCAGCTTCATCGGCTGCACTGGCTATCCCGAGTGCGACTTCACACGCAACCTAGGCAGCGAGGAAGACGCAGGCGAGGCTCGCAAGGAATTAGGAGAACACCCCGAGACCAAACAAGGTGTACTACTGTTGCGCGGGCCTTATGGTCACTACGTGCAACTTGGCGAAGTAGTTGAAGGTGAAAAAGCCAAACCAAAGCGTATTTCATGGCCGAAAGAATTACCACTTGAGCAAGCAGACCTAGCTACAGCACTCAAGCTGCTCTCGCTTCCGCGCGAAGTGGGCGCACACCCAGAATCTGGCAAGAAGGTTATCGTCAATATTGGACGCTTCGGTCCTTACATCGGCCACGATGGCAAATTCAAATCCATCCCGCGCAGCGATAGCATTTTTGACATCGGTTTGGATCGCGCTTTGGAACTGCTGGCGCAAGCCAAGGCCGGCGGCAACACCGTGCTGCGCACATTGGGCGAACACCCTGACGACAAAGCTCCGGTGGAAATTTGCAGTGGTCGCTACGGTGCATACGCCCGCCACGGCAAGGTGAATGCAACCCTGCCCAAAGATGTGACCCCGGAAGCAGTAACGCTGGAAGAAGCGTTGGAACTGATCTCCGCGAAAGCAGCTAAAGGCGGTTCAGACAAAGCGAAGACCGCGCGGAAACCTGCGGCAGATAAAGCACCTGCCAAGACAAAGACCGCCAAGGAAAAGGCAGTAGCTAAACCCAAGACGACGGCGAAGAAGGCGACAACCAAAACCACTGCCGAGAAACCTGTGGTTAAGAAAGCCACCAAGACGGCGACAGCTACGGTCAAGACAACAACAGCGAAAACAACAACCAAGAAAGTCGCCGCCAAACCTGCTGCGAAGAAACCAAAACCAAAAAAGACCACCCAAAAGTAAGTCAACCCTTCAAATCCGTTCATGGTGAGCTTGTCAAACCATAAGTGGATTTATTCTAATTTTGGACCCCCATACCTTCTTCAGCACCCTAAATGTCGCTTGTGGCGTGTTTTGGGCGGGCTACGCGGGAAGCTGCGTAGTTATTGACATTCAGAAGCGTCTCACTTACACATCCAGATTCTTCACACCCAACGCATTCTTCTCAATGAACGCACGGCGCGGTTCGACCACATCCCCCATCAGCGTCGTAAATATCTCGTCCGCACCCACAGCATCCTCGATGCGCACCTTGAGCAGGATGCGGTTCTTCACATCCATGGTGGTCTCCCACAGTTGTTCTGGGTTCATCTCGCCTAGACCTTTGTAACGCTGGATGGCGACACCTTTCTTGGCATCTTCCAGTAGCCATTCGATGGCTTGTTTGAAGCTGGTCACCCCGCGCTTCTGTTCGCCGCGCATGGCGTAAGCAGTGGGGGAAATTAGTCCATTGAGCGCATCTGCGGTCTGGCGGATCTGCACGTAGTCGCCGCTTTGCAGGAACTCGCGGTCCAGGTAGCTCCGCGAGTAGTTGCCGTGGAATAGTTTTTCCAAACGCAGGCGCAGCTCGCCATTGATGTCGGTTTCAACTTCGGCGCGGATTACGCCGCCACAGACTTCTTCCAGCAGTTTGGCACTCTTCTTTGCCTGCGCTTCGTCATCCAGCGAAAGCGCGGGCAGAATGAGCAGGGCGTGGCTGGCTTCGGGCGCGATGAAGTGCGAGAGGCGGTCGATGACGGCTTCGGCTAAGAAGTATTGCTTGGCGATTTCGCCCAACGCCTCACCCTGAATCGGTGTGGCATCCAGCGCAGGGTAGAACGCGGCATTGTTAAGAGCCGAACCAAGCATGTAGTTCTTTAGTTCGTGCTCGTCCTTCAGATAACGCTCATCGCGGCCTTGCTTGATTTTGTACAACGGCGGTTGGGCGATGTAGATGTGGCCGCGCTCGACCAATTCCGGCATCTGGCGGTAGAAGAAGGTAAGCAGCAGGGTGCGGATGTGCGCGCCGTCCACGTCCGCGTCGGTCATGATGATGATGCGGTGGTAGCGCAGTTTATCGGCGTTATATTCCTCTTTGCCGATGCCGGTGCCCAGCACGGTGATCAGGGTGACGATTTCCTGCGAAGAGATCAGCTTCTCGAAGCGGGCACGCTCTACGTTGAGTATTTTGCCTTTGAGCGGCAGGATGGCCTGGAACTTGCGGTCGCGGCCTTGCTTGGCGGAGCCGCCGGCGGAGTCGCCCTCGACTAGGTACAACTCAGAGAGGGCAGGGTCCTTTTCCTGGCAGTCAGCGAGCTTTCCTGGCAAGCCGATGCCGTCCAGAATTCCTTTGCGGCGCGTTAGTTCACGTGCTTTACGGGCTGCGTCACGGGCACGGGCTGCGTCAATAATCTTGTTGCAGATTATTTTTGCATCTATCGGATTTTCCAACAGGAAGTCGGTCAATTTCTGTGCAACAACTTCTTGTACTGCTGGTTGAACTTCGCTTGAAACGAGCTTATCCTTTGTTTGTGATGAAAATTTTGGATCTGGCACTTTTACCGACAACACACAAGTCAGTCCTTCGCGCATATCGTCGCCAGTGGTATCTACTTTGGCTTTTTTGGCCAATTCATTATCATCAATGTATTTATTTATGACGCGAGTCATCGCCATGCGCAAGCCGGTCATATGTGTACCACCATCCCGCTGCGGAATATTATTGGTGAAACACTGCACAACTTCTGAATAACTGTCGTTCCACTGCATAGCCACATCAACAGTGATATTGTCTTTTTCACCACTTGCCTGGAAGCATTTTGGGTGTAATACCGACTTACTTTTATTCATGTACTCGACAAAACCACGCACTCCGCCGGAATAGGCGAAGTTTTCACTCTTGCCGGTTCTTTGATCGATCAACTCAATCTTTACTCCGTTATTCAAGAAAGACAGTTCACGCAGGCGTTTTGCAATAATTTCGTAGTGAAATTCAACCAGTCCAAAGATTTCTTTATCTGCCAGAAAATGCACCTCGGTACCGCGCTTTTGGCTATCACCCAATTCACGCATTGGTGAGACTTCAACTCCTTTTTGTTGCTCAATCAAGCGGTCTTTTACCGCACCACGGATAAAATCAATCCCAAATTTTTTTCCATCACGATACGTTGTAAGTTTGAGCCATTCAGACAATCCATTGACGCAACTTACACCCACACCATGCAAACCACCCGACACCTTATAGCTGTTCTGATTGAATTTACCACCAGCATGCAATACGGTTAGAACAATTTCAGCTGCCGAACGCTTGGGTTCGTGCTTATCATCAAACTTAATTCCAATTGGAATTCCACGGCCATTATCTGAAACAGAAATTGAGTTATCACCATGAATAATAACTTTTATATCATCGCAATGACCAGCCAGTGATTCATCGATAGCATTATCCACCACCTCAAACACCATATGATGTAGGCCGGTACCATCCGAAGTATCTCCTATATACATTCCTGGGCGTTTACGGACGGCTTCTAATCCCTCGAGTTGTTGAATGCTTGATTCGTCGTAGTTGTCGCTCATGTGTTTATTTTACTTTCTGTTTCACGTGGAACATTTTAGATGCGCATCGGCATGACTACATATTTGTAATCTGCTTTTTCTGGGATGGTAATTAGAAGGCTGCTGTTTTGATCGCCAAAGGATAGGGTGATGTTTTGGGTGTTGATGTTATTAATTCCATCCAAAAGGTAGGTTACGTTGAAACCAATATCAAGGGGAAGACCTTGGTAGTCGTTTTCTATATCTTCCTGGGCTTCTTCTTGTTCACTATTACTACTAATGATCCTTAAGTTTTTTTCAGTTAACAAAAGACGAACACCACGAAATTTTTCGTTCGATAAAATTGCTGCGCGCTGCAAAGCTTGAAGAATGACGATTCGATCTAATGTTAAGTGGTTGGTATGTGTTGGTATGACGCGGTTATAGTCTGGAAATTTTCCATCAATTACTTTTGAGGTGAGCACAACATCTGCAAAAGATATTCGCACTTGTTTTTCTGCCAACTCCAACTGAACTATTTCTTCTGTATCTGTTAGTAATTTTAATAATTCGTTGACTGTTTTACGCGAAAGTATAACTTCTTTCTTTGGGTGAGATTCTTTCAGCTCTTCATTGATATAGGCTAGGCGGTGACCGTCAGTGGCTATGAGTTTAATACTTGTTCCCTCGATAACCAATAACACCCCATTCAAGTAATAGCGTATATCTTGTTGTGCCATTGCATATTGCACTGAACTTAACAAACGGCGTAAAACTTTTTGCTCTATTTTAATTTTAGTTGCATCAATCAATTGATCAGCCAACATCGGAAAATCTTGTGCTGGTAACGTTTGCAGGCTAAATCTACTTTTATTAGCTTTTACCAATAAACGATTTTCCTGATCATCCAATGAGACCATGCTGTTATCAGGAATGGCTCGCAAAATTTCTTGTAGTTTTTTTGCAGAAATTGTGATGGACTTCTCCTCGCCATCTAGCTCGATTTTACATTGCGATTTAATCTGAATTTCCAAATCAGTGCTAATAAATGCAATACCTTCTTTGGATTTTTTTATAAGAACATTTGAAAGGATGGGTAATGGTTGCTTGCGCTCTACGATCCCCACTACAGCCTGAAGCGGCTTTAAGAGTTCGTTTTTGTCTATTTGTTTAATGAACATATCTTTCCTTTTAAACTCAATAATAATATTAATGAGCAATAATTTTGTTGATAACTAAAATTATCGCTATTAATTAATTAATTAAAACGATATTAATCAGCTTAAAACATCTTTAGTTTAGGTGTAGTGTTTGTGTATAATTTTTTTTAATTGTATAAATTATAGGTTTATTAACAATCGATACAATAATTTTTGCAATTTATCCCCTTAAGGTCTGATTAAGTAAATTATAGTCAGCGTTAAGAGCAGAATCACTATTTCGCAGTGATTCTACGGTTTTACATGCATGTAAGACAGTTGAATGATCTCGTCCACCAAATGCATTTCCAATTTCTGGAAAACTTAATTGTGTTAATTCCCTCGCTAGTGTCATGGCAATTTGTCTAGGACGGGCAATAATTCTGGTACGTTTTTTAGAAAGCATATCAACGATTTTTATCCGGTAAAAATCAGCTACAGTTTTTTGAATATTCTCTACCGAAACTTGCTTATTTTGAGCGGCGAGAAGATCTTTAAGTGCTTCTTTTGCAAGTTCTAGAGAAATTATCCGTTTGTGAAAGCGCGCATACGCTTCGATGCGATTGAGAGCACCCTCTAATTCACGAATATTTGAACGCACGTGTTTCGCGATAAAAAATGCGACATCTTCATTGATTGGATAGCCACTGGAAGCAGATTTTTGTAGCAATATCGCTACGCGCATTTCTAATCCAGGAGGTTCAATTGCTACTGTTAACCCACAGGTAAAACGTGAAGTTAATCTTGGTTCTATCCCTGAAATCTCTTTAGGAAATGTATCGCAAGTAATAACTACTTGTTTATTTGTATCAATAAGTGAATTTAGTGTGTAGAAGAATTCCTGCTGAGTTCCAGGTTTATCTGCAATGAATTGAATATCATCAATTAGTAACAAATCTAATGAATTGTAAAAATTTTTAAATTCATCAAAGGTTTTTGTTTGGTAGGCCCGTACAACCCCCGAAATATAATTGGTGGCGTGTACATAGCAAACCTTAGCTTGTGGGTTTTGTTTATTAACCAAATTTCCAATGGATTGAAGCAAGTGAGTTTTTCCCAACCCCACTCCACCATAAATAAACAAGGGGTTATATGTTACTCCAGGAGCTTCGGCGACTTGAATAGCTGCCGCATGAGCCAATTGGTTAGCTTTACCTGTTACAAAGTTATCGAAAATTAAAGATGGGTTAAGCTTATTTGGAGCTCGAGTAGCCTTAGTTGTTTCGGTAGAAGTTTTACTTGCTGTCGGTGCAACGTTGGTTTCTGTTTTTGGTATTGTTTTAAGGTTGCGTTTTTCAACACGAAACTCAATTTGTGGCTGTTTGGAATAGAAGGGTTGAGCAATTTTGGTAATCTCAGTAATGAAACGTTCTTGAATGATCCTCAATGTAAAACTGTTGGGAGCTGTAAGAATGAGTTTTTCCCCATCAACCTCAAAGATTAGGGGTTTGATCCAGGAATTGAATTGTTGCGGCGGGAGTTGTTCTTCAAAAAAACTAAGAAAACTGCCAGTCAGACTCTGGAGAGACATAGATAAATAGTTAATTGCGAAGGTTCTATGTATTCTACAAGCTCTACATAAAGTTATCCACAGCTTAAAAAGACTTGACAGAAATCTAACTAACGATTGTAATCGCGCGCTTTTCAACAGATAAACCAATCAGGAGCCAGCATGAAACGTACATACCAACCTTCAGTTACCAAAAGAAAACGTACTCACGGCTTTCTGGTACGCATGAAAACCAAGGGCGGTCGCGCCGTTATTGCAGCTCGTCGCGCGCGCGGCCGTGTCCGTCTTGGCGTGTGAGCCCAAGGAAGTTCTGACTTTACCCCGGCGCTACCGATTATCGCGCCGGGAGGGGTTTTCCCGGATACTGCAACAAAGGGCACAAACCAGATCGTGGTTTGCCGTCCATAGCGAAACAAATACTTCAGGACATGCGCGGTTGGGCATGTCGGTCAGCAAACGGATCGTTCCGGCTGCGAACCAGAGAAACGTTGCCAAACGATTGATTCGCGAGTGTTTTCGTAAATGCGCACGGCACGGAATAGCGCTGGACGTGGTAATACGACTGCGCAAACCTTTGCCCAAACAAGATCTCGCCGAGGCGAGGACAACCTTGGGTGAAATGCTGAAAACCGTGCTGGCGCCAAAATGAAAAAAATACTGCTGCTTCTGGTTCGGGGATATCAACTTCTGCTTAGCCCTGTACTTCCCCAGTCTTGTCGCTTCAGCCCCTCCTGTTCGCAGTATTCTCTTGAGGCGATTACTAAATATGGCGCTCTGAAAGGGCTGTGGTTGACTATCAAGCGGGTAATTCGTTGTAATCCTTGGAATTCGGGCGGGTACGATCCCGTCCCATAACTAAAATACAGGTGGAACGTTGATGGACATGCGGCGGTTGTTCTTATTCATGATTTTCTTTTTCTCACTGTTCGTACTCTGGAGCGAGTGGGTACGCCAGAATCAACCTGTTGTCCCGGTTGCACAAACGACACCGGCTGATCCTTCAATACCGGTGGCACCGGCCAGACAGGCACAGTCCGCTGCGGATGTAACCACGGTTACGGCAGCGCCAGCCGAGGCCCAGAAGGTTCCCGCAGGAAAGAAAATCGTTGTTACGACCGATACCTTTGCCGCTGAAATCAACACTTCCGGCGGTAATCTTCAGCATCTGGAACTGCTGACGCACAAAGACACCGACGATCAAGCCAAACCGTTTACTTTGCTGCAACAGAAGGACGCGCATATTTATGTCGCCCAATCCGGTCTGCTGGGCAAAGGATTGCCGCCACATAACGCCGAGTACTCGGCGGCAGGCAATGAATATCGCCTGGCCGAGGGCAAGGACACCGTTGAAGTGCGCTTGGCCGCGCTGGATTCGAGCGCGGCTCGCGTTACCAAGGTGTACACCTTCCATCGCGGCAGCTATCTGGTGGATGTGGCCTTCGAAATCGAGAATCTGGGCAAGGCGGCAATGTTGCCTTCGGCCTATTACCAGTTCGTTCGCGACCCCGAGCCTGTTGCAGGTTCCTCCCAGTTCGTGCCGACCTTTACCGGCCCGGCGATTTATACCGATCTGGAGAAATTTCAGAAGATCGAGTTTTCCGACATCGAAAAAAACAAAGTCAAATTGCCCGCCAACCCGGACAACGGCTGGATCGGCATGCTGCAACACTATTTTGTGGCTGCCTGGCTGCCCGCCAACAAAGGATCGCGTGAGTTTTACACTAGAAAACTGGATGGCAAAGAGTTCTCGGCCGGAGTCATCCTGCCCGTAGTCAGCATCGAACCGAGCCAGACAGGGCATATCTCCTCCACACTGTATGCCGGTCCGGCACAAACCAAGCTGGATGAAATTGCGCCCGGACTTGGACTGACCGTGGATTACGGCTGGCTGACGATTTTCTCTACGCCGCTGTTCTGGCTGATGTTGCACATCAATGACTGGGTCAACAACTGGGGTGTTTCCATCATCCTGTTGACCGTGCTGATCAAGCTGGCGTTCTTCCCCTTGTCGGCGACGAGTTACCGCTCCATGGCCAAGATGCGGGTGGTGGCGCCCAAGCTGGAACAAATCAAGAAGCAATTTGGCGATGACCGCGAGCGCTTGAACAAAGCCATGATGGAGTTGTACAAAACCGAGAAGATCAATCCGCTGGGCGGCTGTCTGCCCATGCTGATCCAGATTCCGGTGTTCATCGCGCTGTACTGGGCGATCCTATCCAGCGTTGAGCTGCGCCATGCGCCGTTCTTTGGCTGGATCACCGACCTGTCCGCAACCGATCCCTACTATGTGCTGCCGCTCATTATGGGGATCAGCATGATGGTTCAGACCAAGCTCAATCCAGTGCCGCCGGATCCGATGCAGGCCAAGCTCATGCAAATCATGCCTGTTGTGTTTAGCGTCGTGTTTTTCTTCTTCCCGGCCGGGCTGGTGCTGTATTCTGTCGTGAATAACCTGCTTTCCATCGCGCAGCAGTGGTACATCACGCGCGGCACAGAGGCCGCAACCAAAGGTGTTACCAAAGCCTGACAATATTGCGGCGATCGCCACCGCCCCCGGGCGCGGTGGCATCGGCGTGGTGCGGGTATCCGGGCGGGGGCTGGCAGAAATGGCCTCCGCACTGACCGGACACCAACTCACTCCCAGAATAGCCACTTACACTCCATTTTTAGCAGCTGACGGTACGACCCTGGATCAGGGAATCGCGCTGCTTTTTGTTGCACCGCACTCCTATACTGGCGAAGAAGTGCTGGAACTGCAAGGCCACGGCGGTCCCGCCGTGCTGCAATCCGTGTTGCAGCGCTGTCTTGAGCTGGGTGCGCGCTTGGCGCAACCGGGGGAATTCACACAGCGCGCCTTTCTCAACGACAAGATGGACTTGGCCCAGGCTGAAAGCGTGGCCGATCTTATCGATGCCACCACCGAACAGGCCGCCCGCAGTGCCATGCGCTCCTTGCAGGGCGAGTTCTCAGTAGCCGTAAACAGCGCGGTTGCGCAACTCATCGACCTGCGCATGCTGGTCGAAGCGACCCTGGACTTTCCGGAAGAAGAAATCGACGCCAGTGACCGTGAGCTATGTGCCAGCAAACTTGATGCGTTACTTCGGGAAGTGGCGCGTATCGAAGGCTTGGCAAAACTGGGCAGCATCCTGCGCGAAGGCGCGCAAGTGGTGCTGGTGGGTGCCCCCAATGCCGGGAAATCCAGCCTGCTCAACCGGCTGGCAGGGGAGGAAGTGGCGCTGGTAAGCGAGATACCCGGCACCACCCGCGACACCATACGCCAGGCGCTACAAGTGAAGGGCGTGCCATTGCACTTAATAGATACTGCCGGGCTGCGCGAAACGGCGGATCAAGTGGAACAAATGGGCATTGCCCGTACGCAACTGGCGCTGACAAGAGCCGACGTGGTGCTGGTATTGCTGGATGAATCACAGCAACGCAGCGAACCTGAAGACCAGGCCATACTGGCGCAGTTGCCTGCCAGGATTCCTCGCCTGTTTCTGCACAACAAGATCGATCTAAGTGGCCACTCTGCGGGCATAGAAATGCGCAGCGGGGACTGCCACCTCTATCTTTCTGCTAAAACAGGTTCTGGTATGGAGACATTGCAGGAAAAACTGCTTGAAACCATAGGCTGGCATCAGGAAACCGGCGTGTTCATGGCGCGGGCGCGGCATCTGGAAGCGCTTTCCAGCGCAGAGCGGCATCTGGCAGATGCGGAACAACAGCTTGCTCATCCCGAATTATTCGCCGAAGAATTGCGTGAGGCGCAGGGCGCACTCAGCAGTATTACGGGCGAATTCAGTGCTGATGACCTGCTCGGCGAGATTTTCAGCCGCTTTTGTATCGGGAAATGACCTTAAGAGTGTTTCACGTGAAACAATTCACCGCGCAAAGTTAGGGCTGGGAATAATTTTTGAGTTATGATGCGCGTCCTCATTTTTGTGGATGTCGAATGCGCGACCCGAAACAATTCGATGTCATCGTGATCGGTGGCGGCCATGCCGGGACGGAAGCCGCTCTGGCAAGTGCCCGCGCGGGTTGTGCCACGTTATTACTCACCCATAATATTGAAACGCTGGGCATGATGTCCTGCAACCCCGCTATTGGGGGGATTGGGAAAGGCCATTTAGTCAAAGAAATTGATGCGCTGGGTGGTGCGATGGCGGCGGCGACAGATGAGGCTGGAATTCAATTTCGTATTCTGAATGCTTCAAAAGGGCCGGCAGTTCGAGCGACGCGCGCGCAGGCAGACCGCGCCCTTTATAAGACGGCTATAAGAAAGCGTCTGGAAAACCAGCAAAACCTGTGGATATTTCAGCAGCCAGCAGAAAAACTCCTAATAGAACAAGGTTGTATAACTGGTGTGCAGACCCAGTTGGGTTTGAGTTACCACGCAAAAACGGTGGTGCTAACGACGGGAACTTTTCTTGCGGGATTGGTGCATGTGGGTTTGACGAATTATCCCGCAGGTCGCGCGGGTGATCCGCCCTCGATAGGGCTTGCGAAAAACTTGCGTGAATTAGGATTGCCAATCGGACGGCTGAAAACCGGTACTCCGCCACGAATTGACGGGCGCAGCATCAACTTTTCTGTAATGCAAGAACAACATGGCGATATGCCTGTTCCAGTTTTCTCCTTCTTGGGGAGAGCGTCACAACACCCACAGCAACTACCGTGCTGGATTACTCAAACTAACGAGCGCACGCATGAGATTATTCGTGACGGATTAAATGAATCACCCTTATTCACAGGCGTTATAGAAGGAGTGGGTCCTCGCTATTGTCCTTCTATCGAAGATAAGATCACTCGTTTTGCGGGTAAGTCTTCGCACCAAATTTTTTTGGAGCCGGAAGGTTTAACTACACATGAGATTTATCCTAATGGCATTTCGACCAGTCTTTCCTACAATACCCAACAGGAGTTAGTGCGCTCGATCAAGGGTTTGGAAAACGCGCACATTACCCGCCCTGGTTATGCCATAGAGTACGACTACTTTGACCCGCGCGGTCTAAAAAAATCGTTAGAAAGCAAGCAGATAACAGGATTGTTTCTTGCGGGTCAGATAAATGGTACGACGGGTTACGAGGAAGCTGCTGCCCAAGGATTATTGGCTGGGATAAACGCTGCGCTGTTCGCCAAAGAATTGGAAACATGGTGTCCACGTCGTGATGAAGCATATTTGGGTGTGATGGTAGATGATTTAATAACACGCGGAGTATCGGAGCCGTACCGCATGTTTACCAGCCGTGCTGAATATCGATTGTTATTGCGTGAAGACAATGCCGACATGCGTCTCACCGAGACTGGCCGCAAGCTGGGTTTGGTGGATGATGTGCGCTGGCAAGCATTTGAAGGAAAAAGAGAAAAAATTGAACGTGAGTTGGAGCGGCTGAAATCAACTTGGGTTAATCCGCGCATATTGGATAAGGCTGATGCGGAGCGTGTGCTGGGAAAGGAAATTGAGCGCGAATATTGTCTGTACGATTTGTTGCGCCGTCCTGAAGTGAGCTACGCAGCATTGATGACTTTGCCAGGCGTGCAAAATGTAGAAGCAATGGCGGTTGCTGAACAAGTTGAGATATTGGCCAAATATCACGGGTACATTGAACGCCAGCAAGATGAGATCGCTCGTCAGGAAAGTTTTGAAACAACAGAACTGCCAACTGGTATGGATTATTCGGTAGTGCGCGGACTTTCGATCGAAGTTCGGCAGAAGCTGAATCAACACCAGCCGCAATCGTTGGGGCAGGCGGCGCGTATTTCGGGAGTCACGCCAGCTGCAATTTCATTATTGCTGGTGCATTTGAAGCGGGGCTTCAAACAAGAAAAAGCAGCATGAGTTTAGAACGAGAATTATCGTCTGGTTTTGCCAGAATGGGCATGCAGGCTACGCCGGAGCAACAGGGTAAACTGCTGGAGTATCTGGTTTTGCTGCACAAATGGAATAAGGTTTACAACCTCACCGCAATACGCCAGCCCGATCAAATGGTGAGTCATCATCTGCTTGATAGTCTTGCAGTGTTGCCGTATTTGTGGCCGCAACGCTGGCTGGACGTGGGATGTGGTGCTGGTTTACCTGGGATTGTATTGGCGGTGATGCGACCGGAGTGGTCGTTTACTTTACTAGACAGCAACAGCAAAAAGACGGGTTTTGTGCAGCAAGCAGTGATTGAGTTGGGGCTGCGCAATGTTGAAGTTTTTTGCGCAAGAGTAGAGCAGTGGCAAACAACACAAAAATTTGACGGGATTATTTCGCGTGCATTTGCCGAAGCGGCTGATTTCGTTTCATTGACACGTCACTTGCTGGCAGACAGCGGGCGATGGGCAGCCATGAAAGGCGCGCCGGAGCAAGAGTTGGCGCGGCTTCCCGAGGTGGTGATTGTGGAAAAGGTATATACATTGCAGATTCCTGATTTGGAAGCTGCCCGCAGTTTGGTCGTATTGGGAGTAAAAAAATGAGCAAGATACTGGCAATTACCAATCAAAAAGGCGGTGTGGGAAAAACCACTACTACCGTTAACTTGGCGGCAAGTCTGGGGGCGGCAAAACAGCGCGTGCTGTTGATTGACCTCGATCCGCAAGGTAACGCGACCATGGGCAGCGGCATAAACAAAGCCGAGTTGGAAATGACCATTTATGATGTGCTGTTAGGTGAGAGAACAGTATCCGAAGTTCGAATCCAATCCGAAAGCTGCAAATACGATGTATTACCAGCCAACCGCGAACTGGCTGGAGCGGAAATTGAATTGGTTAATGTTGAAGGCCGAGAAATGCGCCTGAAGGAAGAGTTGCAACCTATTTTGCACGAATACGATTTTATTCTGGTGGATTGTCCGCCCGCATTAAATTTGCTCACGCTAAATGGCTTGTGTGCCGCCAAATCGGTGATGATTCCCATGCAATGCGAGTACTACGCACTGGAAGGCTTGAGCGATTTGGTCAATACCATCCGCAAGGTGCGTGAAAATCTAAACCCTGATTTGGAAATCGAGGGTTTGCTGCGCACCATGTTTGATCCGCGTAATGCTTTGGCACAACAAGTCTCAGCGCAATTGCAGCAGCACTTTGGCGATAAAGTATATCGCACGGTCATTCCGCGCAACGTGCGATTGGCGGAAGCGCCCAGCTTCGGTATTCCGGCTCTCTATCACGATAGCCAGTCCAAGGGGACGTTAGCCTACTTGGCATTGGCGGGCGAGATGCTCAATAACGCGACAGCACAAGTCGCCGCATAACAAGAACCATAAAGGGAAAATCATGGCAAAACCAATCAAGGGGCTGGGGCGAGGTCTGGACGCGCTGCTTTCTGGAAATAACACTTCAAAGCAAAACGATGTATTGCGCGACTTGAAAGTCGAACAGCTCAAACCCGGCAAATATCAGCCGCGCAGCCGTATGGACGAAGCCTCGCTGAACGAACTCGCGGCTTCCATCAAGGTGCAGGGCGTGATGCAGCCGATTTTGGCGCGGGAATTGGCCGAAGGTGGTTATGAAATCATCGCCGGTGAACGTCGCTGGCGCGCGGCGCAACTGGCTGAATTGAAAGTAGTTCCGGTAATTATACGAAAGGTGGCGGACAACGCGGCGTTAGCCATGGCGTTGATTGAAAATATACAGCGTGAAGACTTGAATCCGCTGGAAGAGGCGGTAGGTATTCAACGTCTGATCGACGAATTTCAGATGACACATCAAGCTGCGGCCGATGCGGTGGGGCGCTCACGCAGTGCGGCTAGCAACTTATTGAGGTTGCTCAAGCTGCCGCAGACCGTACAAGAAATGTTGATGGAAGGGTCGCTCGACATGGGGCATGCGCGCGCATTGCTGTCGCTGGAAGGTGCGCAACAGGTATTGTTAGCCAATAAAATTGTGTTGGAAGGGCTTTCTGTTCGCGAAGCAGAAAAATTGGTGCAGCAACAAGGCGAACAAACGCCCAGCAGAATCAATGCTCAAAAAACACCAAAAGTTAATCGCGATACCCAACAATTGCAGGAAGAGATGAGCGCTCACCTGGGCGCGCGCGTTGAAATCAAATCAAATAGCAAAGGTGGCGGCAAACTGGTCATCGAGTATTCCAGCAATGACCATCTGGATGAACTTCTAGTCGGGCTCAGAAAAGACCGCTGAATATGGGCGAAAAACATCATGTTGATGCCCTACAAGGTTTGACAGGCAGGATAAACGCCGCTATCATGCCGCCGCTTTTCAATGCCGACGTTAAAGAAAAACAAATAGCGCGCAAGGTAATCAGGCTGCAAGCTTTGGTTACACTGGCCGCAACAGGCGCAGCTTACAGCTGGGAAAGCTCGCAGCAATTTGCGATTCCGATGCTAGCCGGGGGGGGGTATCGGTCCTAAACAGTGTTTTGTTGGTTTGGCGTATGACGCGAGTATCGCAGCATCCAAACCAAGATGACGCACATCAACAGCTAAAGCTGATGTACTTCTACGCTGCCGAACGATTTTTGGCGGTAGCTGCATTGCTGGCAATCTGTTTGGTAGCGTTTAAATTATCACCTCTAGCCGTTCTGAGTGGATTTGTATTGGGGCAAACAGCGCTGTTGTCAGGCTGGTTGTTGTTAAAAATTAAAGACTGAGAAGATAGCGACAAAAATGTCAAGTGAAGCGCCTACATCAGCAGAATATATCCAGCATCACCTGCAAAACTTAACCTATGGCCAATTGCCGGACGGTACGTGGGGAATTGCGCACAGCGCGGCAGAAGCCAAAGCCATGGGTTTTTGGGCGCTCAATCTAGATACTTTTATCATGTCTCTGCTGTTGGGCGCGGCATTTATGTTCGTGTTTTACCGCGCAGCAAAGACTGCTTCCGCCGAGACTCCAAACGGCTTGCAGAATTTCTGCGAGTGGGCGCTGGAATTCATTGATACCAGTGTGCGCGGTTCTTTTTCCGGCAAGAACAATATGATCGGCCCGCTGGCGCTGACCATTTTCTTCTGGGTGTTCAGCATGAACCTGATGGACTTGTTGCCCATTGATTACGTGCCGCATCTGATGGCAGCCCTTGGCGTTCCCTTCTTTAAAGTGGTTCCTTCGACCGACCCCAATGCGACCTTTGGCATGGCCATCGGCGTATTCCTGCTCGTGCTGTATTACAGCGTGAAAATGAAGGGTTTTGGCGGTTTTGTGGGTGAGCTGACGCTGCAACCTTTTGGCAAGTGGGGTATGCCGGTCAATCTGTTGCTGGAAGGTGTGAACTTGATCGCCAAGCCGATTTCGCTCGCGCTGCGTCTGTTCGGCAACATGTATGCGGGCGAAATGATTTTCATCCTGATTGCGATTATGGGCAGCACATGGGTTGGCTTCACCATGGGTGGCGTAACATTGTTCGGCTCGCAGATCCTGTTGTCATTGGGTTGGGCAATTTTCCACATTCTGATCATAACCTTGCAAGCGTTTATCTTTATGACGCTGACCGTGGTTTATATGGATATGGCGCATCAGGAACACCACTAATTTTCGGTTTCATTAACATCACTTTTATCAAATAGGAGAAATAAAAATGGAAATGGCAAACGCACTGCTGTACATCGCTGGCGCATTGATGATGGGTCTGGGCGCATTGGGCGCAGCCGTCGGTATCGGTATCTTGGGTGGTCGTTTCCTGGAAGGCGCAGCGCGTCAGCCCGAATTGATCCCGATGCTGCGTACCCAATTCTTCGTGGTGATGGGTCTGGTTGATGCCGTTCCGATGATCGCAGTGGGTATCGCGATGTACGTTCTGTTTGCTGTTGCGTAATCAGCGACAACGCATAATTAAAGAAAGGAAGCTTGCATGAATATCAATGCAACTCTTCTCGCACAAACGATCATGTTCGCTCTGTTCGTGTGGTTCTGCATGAAGTTTGTGTGGACACCGATCATCGCCGCTCTGGATGCACGCAAAAAGCTGATCGCCGATGGTTTGGCTGATGCAGAGCGCGCCAAGCAGGATCTTGAACTGGCCTCCAAACGTTCCGCAGAAATCCTGCGCGAAGCCAAGGAAAAGGCGGGCGAGATCGTGGCAAACGGTGATAAGCGCGCAAGCGAAATCGTCGAAGAAGCCAAAGGACAAGCCAAAATCGAAGGTGATCGCATTGTTGCGGGTGCCAAGGCTGAGATCGAGCAAGAAGTGTTTAGAGCCAAAGAGCAATTGCGCACGCAAGTTTCCGCAATCGCATTGGCTGGCGCTGGCAAGATTCTTGGTCGTGAGATTGATGCCAAGGCACATAACGATCTGCTCGACAAACTCGTTGCGGAAATCTAAAAGCCATGTCTGAAGCCATTACCACTGCACGTCCTTATGCCCAAGCGGCATTTGATGAGGCGCAAAAACTGAACGCATTAAAAGTTTGGTCGGAGATGATGTTGTCTCTGGCCGAAGCGGTCAGTCATCCTGAAGTTCACGCTGTTATCACCAACCCGCGCGTTGCCAAGAAGCAGGTCGAAGGCCTGATGGAAGCTTTGCTCGGTGGCGATACCAGCAAGCAGCAACAAAATTTTGTGCGCGTGTTGGCGGACAATCAGCGTTTGCAAATATTGCCCGAGATTGCGGCGATTTTTGAAACGTTGAAAGCCGATGCTGAAAAAACCGTCAATGTGGTGGTGGACTCGGCGTTTGAATTGTCTTCCGCGCAAAAAGACAAGATTGTCAGCTCGCTTAAAAAGCGCATGGGTCGCGAGATCAAGCTGGTCTGTCAGATCAACAAGGAATTGCTGGGTGGCGTGGTAATCCGTGCCGGAGACAAGGTGATCGACGGCTCTGCGCGCACCCGACTCAGTGAAATGGCGAACGCGTTAGCCTGATAAAGATTTATCAAGAATGAGGAAATCCAGATGAAGCTCAACCCTTCCGAAATTAGCAATTTGATTCGCAGTCGCATCGACAACTTCGAAGCACTGACCCAGGCGCGCACCGAAGGTACGGTGGTCAGCGTGACCGACGGTATCGTTCGCGTCCACGGCTTGTCCGATGTGATGCAGGGCGAAATGTTGGAGTTCCCCGGCAACACTTTCGGCCTGGCGCTGAACCTTGAGCGCGACTCCGTCGGCGCAGTGGTGTTGGGCGAATACGAGCACATCACCGAAGGCGACACCGTTAAATGTACCGGCCGTATTTTGGAAGTGCCGGTCGGCCCCGAGTTGCGCGGTCGTGTAGTCAATGCGCTGGGTCAGCCCATTGACGGCAAAGGCCCGATCAATGCCAAGATGACTGACAAGATCGAAAAAGTTGCGCCGGGCGTGATCGCACGTAAGTCTGTTGACCAACCCGTGCAAACCGGTTTGAAGTCCATCGACTCCATGGTTCCGGTCGGTCGCGGTCAGCGCGAACTGATCATCGGCGACCGCCAGACCGGCAAAACAGCCGTGGCGGTGGATGCCATCATCAACCAGAAGGGTCAGAACATGACCTGTATCTACGTGGCGATCGGCCAGAAGGCATCGACTGTTGCCAACGTGGTGCGCAAGCTGGAAGAGCACGGCGCGATGGGTTACACCATCGTGGTTGCCGCGACCGCTTCCGACTCCGCCGCGATGCAATTCCTCGCACCGTATGCCGGTTGCACCATGGGCGAATATTTCCGCGACCGTGGTGAAGATGCACTGATCGTTTATGACGATTTGACCAAACAAGCTTGGGCTTACCGTCAGATTTCCCTGTTGCTGCGCCGTCCGCCCGGTCGTGAAGCTTACCCCGGCGACGTGTTCTATTTGCACTCGCGTTTGCTGGAGCGCGCCGCGCGCGTCAATGCAGACTACGTGGAAAAGTTCACTAATGGCGCAGTCAAAGGCAAGACCGGTTCGTTGACCGCGTTGCCCATCATTGAAACTCAAGCAGGTGACGTTTCCGCATTCGTGCCGACCAACGTGATCTCTATTACCGACGGCCAGATCTTTTTGGAATCGGATTTGTTCAATGCCGGTATCCGTCCCGCGATTAACGCCGGTGTATCGGTGTCCCGCGTGGGTGGTGCAGCGCAGACCAAAGTCATCAAGAAATTGGGCGGTGGTGTGCGTTTGGCACTGGCGCAGTTCCGCGAGCTGGCCGCGTTCGCGCAGTTCGCTTCCGATCTGGACGAAGCGACTCGCAAGCAGCTGGAGCGTGGCCGTCTGGTGACCGAGCTGATGAAACAATTGCAATACTCGCCGCTGTCTGTGTCCAAGATGGCTGCAACATTGTTTGGCGTGAACAAGGGCTACTTCGATGACGTGGCAATCCCCAAGGTGCTGGCTTTTGAAGCTGCCCTGCACGCACATCTCGGCTCAAAAAACAAAGAACTGATGGATGCGATTGAAGCCACCAAGGACTTGTCCGCTGACAACGAAAAAGCGTTGGCTGCCGCCATTGAAGCATTCAAGGCAACAGCTGTTTACTAAGCGGGAGCTAAATCATGGCAGGCAGTAAAGAGATTCGCACGAAGATCAAGAGCGTAGAAAATACGCGCAAGATCACGCGCGCGATGGAAATGGTGGCCGCAGCGAAAATGCGCAAAGCGCAGGAACGTATGCGCGCCGCTCGTCCCTACGCCGAAAAGATTCGCAATGTTGCAGCGCACTTGTCGCGCGCAAACCCGGAGTACAAACATCCGTTCCTGGTTAAACGCGATAGCGTGAAAAACGTCGGTTTGATTGTGGTGACTTCGGACAAAGGTTTGTGCGGAGGATTGAATACCAACGTGCTGCGTCTGGCTGTGAGCCGCATGAAGACTTGGGAAAGCGAAGAAAAAGGTATTGTGCTTTGCCCGATCGGTAACAAAGGCTTCGGTTTCATGAACCGAATCGGAGCCAATGTCAAATCCCACATGGTAGGCCTAGGTGATACGCCGCACATCGAGAAGCTGATCGGTGCCGTGAAAATCATGCTGGATGCTTATGTTGCTGGCGAGATTGATGCTATCTACCTGAGCTACAACCACTTCATCAACACCATGAAGCAAGAGCCGCGTGTGGAGCAACTGTTGCCGTTGAGTGGCGAACAGATCGGCACTGCTTCTGGCAGCTGGGACTACATCTACGAACCGGATGCCAAGAAAGTCATCGACGAGTTGCTGGTGCGTTACATGGAATCGTTGGTGTACCAAGCTGTTGTAGAAAACATGGCATCCGAACAGAGCGCACGTATGGTGGCAATGAAAGCCGCATCCGACAACGCGAAGAGCGTCATCGGCGAACTCAAACTGGTTTACAACAAAGCGCGTCAAGCGGCGATCACCAAGGAAATTTCGGAGATTGTTGGCGGTGCGGCTGCAGTTTAAGAATTAATTTAGACGGGGAATCTGAAAATGAGTCAAGGAAAGATTGTTCAGTGTATCGGCGCGGTGGTTGACATCGAATTTCCGCGCGACAAAATGCCCAAGGTTTATGAAGCCTTGACGTTGGCCGACGCGGGGACATCCACCGCTGAAGCGGGTTTGACCTTCGAGGTCGAGCAACAACTGGGCGACGGCGTGGTGCGTACCATCGCCATGGGATCTTCCGACGGTTTGCGTCGCGGCATGCTGGTGAACGCCACCGGCAGCGCGATCTCGGTACCGGTTGGCGAAGGCACACTGGGTCGCATCATGGACGTGCTGGGTCGCCCCATCGACGACGTGGGTGAAATCAAATGCACCGAAAAACGCGCCATTCACCAGAACGCGCCGAAATTCGACGAACTATCTCCTTCCGTTGACTTGCTGGAAACCGGCATCAAGGTGATCGACTTGGTTTGTCCGTTTGCCAAGGGCGGCAAAGTGGGTCTGTTCGGCGGCGCGGGTGTGGGCAAGACCGTGAACATGCTGGAACTGATTAACAACATCGCCAAACAACACGCGGGTCTCTCCGTGTTTGCCGGCGTGGGTGAGCGTACCCGCGAAGGTAACGACTTCTACCATGAAATGTCCGAAGCGGGCGTTATCGACACCAAGGACTTTACCAAGTCCAAAGTGGCGATGGTGTTCGGTCAGATGAACGAGCCGCCTGGCAACCGTTTGCGCGTGGCGCTGTCCGGTTTGACCATGGCTGAATATTTCCGCGATCAAGGCCGCGACATTCTGTTTTTCGTGGACAACATCTACCGCTACACACTGGCCGGAACCGAAGTGTCCGCGCTGCTGGGCCGTATGCCTTCCGCCGTGGGTTATCAACCGACACTGGCCGAAGAAATGGGTCGCTTGCAAGAGCGTATTACTTCTACCAAAGTTGGCTCGATCACTTCCATCCAGGCCGTTTACGTTCCTGCGGATGACTTGACCGACCCGTCGCCTGCGACCACCTTCTTGCATCTGGATTCCACCGTAGTGTTGAGCCGCGACATCGCTTCGCTGGGTATTTACCCTGCGGTTGATCCGCTGGACTCCACTTCTCGCCAACTCGACCCGCTGGTCGTGGGCGAAGAGCACTACAACGTGGCCCGTGCCGTGCAGCAAACACTGCAACGCTACAAAGAATTGCGCGACATCATCGCCATTCTGGGCATGGACGAACTGGCACCGGAAGACAAACTGGCCGTGGCACGTGCGCGTAAGATTCAACGTTTCTTGTCGCAACCGTTCCACGTGGCTGAAGTGTTTACCGGCAGCCCCGGCAAATACGTCACTTTGAAGGACACCATCAAAGGCTTCAAAGGCATCGTCGATGGCGAATACGATCACCTGCCGGAACAAGCGTTCTACATGGTGGGCGGCATCGAAGAAGCGGTCGAAAAGGCCAAGACACTGCAATAATTATTGGGGACAACCATGACAATGACCGTACATGTGGACGTGGTGAGCGCGGAGGAGCAGATATTCTCCGGTCTCGCACTCGTCGTCGTGGTTCCGGGCGAAATGGGCGAATTGGGTATCTACCCGCGCCACACCGCCCTGATGACTCGCATCAAACCCGGTGCAGTGCGCATCAAGAGCCCGGATCAGGAAGAAGAAGTGTTGATCTACGTTTCCGGCGGCATGCTGGAAGTGCAGCCCAACGTCGTGACGATTCTGGCCGACACCGCAATTCGCGGCCATGATCTGGACGAAGCGCGTGCTTTGGAAGCCAAACAGTCAGCGGAAGAAGCGATGCGCAATCGCACCTCCGACATCGACTACGCTGCCGCACAAGCAGAACTGGCAGAAGCCATCGCCCAACTCCGTGCGATTCAGCAACTGCGCAAGAAAACGCACTAAACGGTATTTGTACCGAAACAAAAAGGCAGCGAAAGCTGCCTTTTTGCATTTTTAGAAACACAACATCGCGGGAAGGCGCATGGATAAACGATCTACATCATGCACAACGTGAAGATGCTCTATTTATGCGCTTCTCCAAGGGGGGGGTGGAGGGGGCGCGCGCCAAATGGTTTGATGCCAATTTGTCCCTATGTAGGAGCG
>JAGVNQ010000091.1 GCA_020053195.1 Sideroxydans sp. | reverse complement strand
TGGGTATCCAACGAAGATGTCGGCTTCATCCACAACGGCCAAGACACCAAAGTCAAACTCGCCTCCTACCAGTTCCAGAAATACGGCATGGTTGCCGGACAAGTCGCCAACCTCTCCGCCGATGCCACCGACAACAGCCAGCAAGGCGCAGGACAATCCGCCCAAGCCAACGCAAAGAACCCCAACGGCCAACCCTTCGCCTACCGCGCCCTGATCGACCTCAAAGCGCAAGAGCTGGTCGTCAACGGCGTGCGCCATGCCTTGAGTCCCGGCATGCAGGTGACGGCGGAGATACACCTTGGTACGAGAACGATTCTGGAATATTTGTTGTCGCCGGTGACGGGTGCGTTTCAGGAGGCGGGGCGGGAGCGGTGAGCGTGAGAAAACAAATGAAATCATCGACTGGTAAGGTGCGCAAATGCTGATGCTGTTGGCAATCATCGACTTGCTCAAAACGCATCTCCAATACTTCGCGCATTGGGTGCGCGCCCCGCAACGCCCGTACTACAACAGCAAGCGTGTTGTGCCAATCAACAAACACAATCACCACTATTCACAGCACAAACCCGAATGGCTCAAGCAGGAAATCATCCGCCTCAAAGCCCGCATACCCCAAGCCGGATGCCGCAGCATTGCCGACATCTGCAACCGCCGTTTCGCCGCATCGCGCAAAGTCACCGTCGGTAAAACCTTCGTCCACCAAATCTTGCAACAGCACGACTACGAAGTTCAAATCCTGCGCCGCAAACTCAAACACGTAAAACCGAAACCAGTTTCGCGCAACCGTATCTGGGGCATCGACCTTACCGGCAAGACCGACGCACAGGGAAAACTGCACGCGCTACTCGGCATACTCGATCATGGAAGCAGGGCACTACTGCACCTGCAAGCCCTGCACGACAAAACCTCGCGCACCCTGATTGCCTGCATCCGTGAAGTCATCCGCACCCACGGCCAACCCAAGATCATCCGCACAGACAACGAAGCCATCTTCACATCCAGAATCTTCCGTCGCGAGCTACAACTGCTCGGCATTCGTCACCAACTAACCGATCCCGGCTGCCCGTGGCAGAACGGCAGGATTGAACGCCTGTTCGGCACGCTCAAAGAAAAGCTCGATCAATGGATCGTCACAGGAATCGAACAACTCAATGTTGATCTGACTACTTTCCAGAATTGGTACAACCATGTACGACTGCATCAAAATCTTGATGGCAGAACGCCAGCGGAAGCGTGGAACAACATCAACCCATACACCAAACCCCCAAAGCAAGAGCAGTGGTTCGAAGCGTGGGATGGATTACTGGCGGGGTATGAATTGAGGTACTAACAAAAAATCCAGTTCGCCTTGAGTCTATCGAAGGGTGTCCGCGATGAGACACGCTCAAAGCGTAAGGCGGACAGGTAAATGACAAAGAAATGCGTAGCGCGAACAGGAAAAACTGAATAACGAAGCGAACGGAAGCAGTAAAAACTGACAGGAGACGCGAAAAAAATGAAGAACTCAATACATGAATTGGTACGGCGGACAGACGGACGGGACATCGCCAAACTTGGCTTGATCTTGATGATGGGGGTGAGCATGAGCGCGTGCTCGGACAGCTGGAAGGAGGAAGTGCTGCTGCATGACGGGAGCAAGATCATTGTGGAGCGCACGGTAGAACGAGGCGGGCGCCACGAGATCGGGCAACAACCGCCTTACAAATATCAAAGCCTCATCTTCATCATGCCGGAGACAAAACAGGAAATAGTCTGGGAAGACAAATTCAGCGAGGACGTGGGCAGTGCCAATTTCCTGCCCATGCTGCTGGATATCAGCGGTGGCGCGGCGTATCTCGTGGCCTATCCGATGGGATGCCTCTCGTACAACAAATGGGGCAGGCCGAACCCTCCTTACGTCATCTTCAAACATGAAGGCAAGGAATGGAAACGCATCCCGCTACAGGAACTGCCTGCCGAAATCAAAACACCGAACCTGATCTTCTCCATGCCGGATATGAAGGTGAAAGAAAGCGGCAAGCGTTTCATGACTGTGGAAATGATCGGGGCGATTATCGCTGGCTATAAACAGCCGGAATACAAAACCATCTTGCGGGAACCATATCAGGGGGCGGGGGGCGGGTGTATTAAGACGGACTACTACAAAGGGTATGGCTGGTTGAGTCCCGATTGGTTTACCGATCAGCCTTCGCTAGAAGCTTGTCTTAAGGTTTGCAGTCAAAAGAAAATTGCTACAGAGGCTTGCCCATGCAGTTCACTCTTTAAGGGAGAGAAATAATCATGACTATTACCACAATTGAATACACATTAATGGCGGGTGCAGCATATATTTCTACTCGCGCAGACAAAAACAAGTTTCCGGTTCCACAGGGGTGGGATGCTACGAAGCACGACAACCCTGATGATGGAAGCGGCTTCGAGGCAATTTCATTTGTACGTAGCGGTACGACTCTCAGCACTAGCACCGAAATCGTCATCTCCTACGCAGGCACCTATCCCACCTCTCCCGGCGACTGGGAGGCGAACATTGGCCTGGCAACCGGCTACGGATCGGCCCAACTTCTGCAAGCGGCCGAATACTATCTGGACGTGAAGCGCCAGAACTCCGGCGCAACCATCACCCTCACCGGGCACAGCCTGGGTGGCGGCTTGGCGGCACTAGTGGCCGTATTTTTCGGTGTACCCGCCACCACCTTCGATCAAGCGCCGTTTGCCAACTCGGCACAAGCATACTCATACAACCCGCTCGACTTCTCTTCCGACGTGGCATTAGTGCTTAAAACCAACCTGCTCGGTGCTGGCTACACTGAAACCGAGTTGGAGCAACTGACAAATTTCATGGGGGTGCGAGACGCAGTCGGCGGCATCCCCAATTCCGGTTTGGTCAGCACCATACGCGTGGATGGAGAATTCACCTCAGGACTAGGCGTAGGGTTTTTCGATCCCATCGGCACCCCTGACACCGTCATTACACATGGCCCGTATTCTGACCCGTCGATTGACTTGCACGACATTGCCCTGCTCACACCTTTCTTGCAGAGCCAACAGGCAGTCGCCAATACCGCAGATTCGCAGAAAACATTGAGCGAAGTCACCAAGAAACTTACCGACCTGTTGCAGATGTTGTTCGATAAGAATTTGTATTCGCGCACAACCGACAAAACCAACACCACAGAAGAGGATTTCCTCAATCGACTCGTCAAGCACGAAGCCGGAGTGCAAGGCAGTGTCGACGCCGACGCCATGGTCACCCGCTTCACATCTGATTTATGGAAACTCGCCCAGGATGGCGGCATGACCATGAGTGACAGCCCGAACTTTTACTCATCGCACGACGTCAGTAAAGCCCTCATTGCCTTCGCCATGCAGATGTATTACGAAGACACCGCCAACGCCACCAATCCCGACAAACAACTCTTCACCGACCTCGGCAAAGAAGGCGCCGGCAGCAACGGCATCCGGTTCAACACAGACGACGTGGTTGGCGCAGGCAAATCCATCACCACCGCGAAAGGCTACATCCAGTACTTCATCAACTATCTCGAACGCCGCGACATCTTCACCGCAGAAGAAAGCGCCCTCATCAAAGACAAAATTCCCGCCCTCAAAGACTGGTACGTCCAAGCCGGAAACGGCGGCATGACCGTCACCGACAGCAACAACCAAGGCGCATTCATGCTGGGCGGAGCAGGTGTAGACACCCTCAACGGCGGCACGGGCGACGACCTGCTGGTGGGAGGACGTGACACAGATACACTGAAAGGCGGCGTTGGCAAAGACACCCTCATTGGCGGCCAAGGCGGAGACATGCTGGTAGGCGGAGTCGGAATTGACACCTACTACGCCGACCACGGCGACACGATAGACGACAGCGACGGCTACGGCAAAGTGTATGTGGGCAACATCCTGCTGACGGGCGGGTCGG
>JAGVNQ010000143.1 GCA_020053195.1 Sideroxydans sp. | reverse complement strand
TTGTAGCAAGTGGTTTCATGTTGGTGTTGCTTGCCGTTGCGCATCTGGTGTGGGGAAGCATGAATATTGACGGAGAGATTGCCGCTTTGGGTGCGGTGGCGGGCGCGAGTTTGGAGGGCGCGTTCCTGCAAGTGGGCGCGACGATGATGGTGGGCGGGGTGGCCTTGGTGGCGCAGGGCATTCGTCGCGATTCGTCGAATGTTGTACCGCTGTTGGTTCTGGCGATTTACGCAGTGAATTTTGTCATCGGGCTGCTGCTGGTGATCGTCAAATATGCTTTGTTACTCGATCAAATTGCGCCGCAGCTTTTTATGTATTTCACCTTGTTTGTATTGCTGCTGTTGGGAATCAAAGCGAATCGAAACAAAAACGAACAAACGTATCTCATGTAGGGTGGGCACATGAATCGTGCCCACCCTACGGACGAATCAAGGAAAGGAAATCATGAACGCATTTTTGAAATCGATATTGCTTCTTCAGTTCACCATCTCGCTGGCGCACGCCGCGCCCGATGCACACCGCATCCTGATCGACTCCGATCAGGCGCGCGGCGGCGGTTTGCCGGGCATTGTGTGGGACATCAAATTGCAATCGCGCGACGGCGAAAAAGTGGACGAGTCGCAACGCATTCAAGTGAAAGCAGTGGACGAATCCAGCGTGGCGGAAACGCAAGAGCCGGTGCGTTTTAAAGGCTCGAAGATTTTACAGGTGGAGCGCAATATGTGGCTGACCAAACCGGGCTTGTCCAAACCCATCCCCATCTCGCCGCGCCAACGCATGAGCGGCCAAGCCTCCAACGGCGACATCGCTGCCACCAATTATGCCAAGGATTACGAGGCGCAGATGAACGGAACGGAAACGCTGGAGGGCGAAGCGTGTTACGTGCTCGACCTCAGCGCAAAACACAAACGCGCGACTTACGACAAGATTCGCTATTGGGTGTCGGTCAAGCGCATGGTCGGGGTCAAGGCCGAGTTCTATTCGGTGAGCGGCAAGCTGTTGAAGACGGCGAAGTTTGAATACAACAACAGCATCGAATACCAAGGCCGCCGCGCGCCGTTCGTGAGCAAGATGACTATCCGCGATGCGCTGATCGACGCGGAAACGGTGATGGAATTCGGCACGGTGAAAGTGAAAAAGATTTCCGCATCGGAATTTGATTTGGGGCAGTTGCAATAAGTGACCTGCTCCGCAAGGCGCGCCAATAGGCGATCTACGCTATGTTGTGCTTGTAGATGGCCGTATTTACCTCGAAGAGGTTCTTGTACCCTGTGGGTACTGGCTTGCGGACGAGGTGGCAATTTGAAAATATCGCTTGGAGAGTGAAATGAAAATTCAATTGCGCAATATCTGTATGGCAATCGGCCTGTGTTTTTCAGGAGTGGCGCTTGCCGATAACGGTCTGTTGATCCGTCCCCAGGCCGGCATCGGCAGTCTGGATGGCAACACATACCATCACGCGGGTTTGCGTTTCCTGTTCGACGCATCCACTGAAAAAAAATACGGGCTGGAGCTGACGCGCGTAAATACCAAACAAGGCGACTATCTGGCGGCGGGCATCGTGCTGGAGAAAATCGAAAACGGCTGGTTCAACATGTCCATAGGAACCATCGGCTATCTCGGACTGAACAGTGCCACGCCGAATGTGCCCGGCATGGTGCTTAATCTGGGCTGGGAGCCGGAGACGCAGGGCGCGTTAAAACCGTTCGTGACCATGCGCAACGACATTTTGTTCGGCGACAAAACGCGCTCCGGGACGGCGTTGAGTGCGGGCGTGGCGGTGAAGTTTTGATCGAATCAGGATGAATGCAACAACCCGGAGGCATCAATGAAATTTCGACATCTGCTTTTGCTTCTTTGCGTGATCGGCACGATCCTGCCTAATATTTTGTTCGTGCCTTGGCTCATGGATCACGGGCTCGATATTCCGCTGTTCTTTGAAGAGCTGTTTTCCACGCGTATCGGCGGTTTGTCAGGGTTGGATGTGCTGGCATCGGGCGTGACGTTGTTCGTATTCATCCGGGTGGAAGGGATGCGCTTGCAGATGAAGCGCCTGTGGTTGCCCGTGGTGGGTACGCTGGGTGTGGGCGTATCTTGCGGACTGCCGCTGTTTCTCTACATGCGGCAATGCAGACTGGATGCCCAAGATGCGCCGCGCTAGTTTTCTGCTGCTGTGTCTCGCGGTCACACCCGCCTGCGCCGACGACTCCGACTGCCGCACCTCGTGGGACGGCACGCTGTACGGCTATGCCAGCAACATGAATCTGCGCGACGACAGTGTGCTGAACCCTGACAACCAGATTGCACACATTGCGCAACGCAGTGTCGTGGCGGAGGCGCGCTTTAATTTCAAGGCTGAGAACGAAACCGTGCGTTTCACCGCGCGGCCTATCGTCTCGGTGCGCGATACGAACTTGCAGCGCAGCGACGAAAGTTATGTGAGCCAATGGCAGTTGCGCGTGCGCGCCGCCGAGGGATGGAATGTCGCCGTCGGGCGCGAGGTGATGAATTGGGGCGCGGCGCAATTCCGTTCGCCGTCCAGTCCGTTCTATTTCGACAACGGTCGCGGCGATCCGATGCGCGAGCTGGTGGGCATGGACAACATCAAGCTCACGTGGACACCGGATATGCAGAGCAGCGCCACGCTGGCGCGTATTGTGCGTTCCGGTTACGGCGCATCCCAGCCGGATCAATGGCGCGACAGTTGGCTGGTCAAGCTCGATCAGCGCGGTAGCGAATGGGCTTATGGTGTGGTCGCGGTGAAAGCGCCCGAACTGCCTGCGTTTTATGGCGCAAACGGACAATACACATGGAGCGACACGTTGTTGTTATACGGTGAGCTGGGTTCATCCGCGCAAACTTTAGCGCTGGTTTCCCCTGACAATGTGATGCTGCCGTTCAGCCTGCAAACCACTTCGCCGCGCCGCACCACGTCGCTGGCGGGTGCGGCTTACACGTTTGAAAACGGCCAGTCGTTCAACGCCGAATATCTGCACGACAGCCACGGCTACTCGGCGGCAGAGGAAGAGGCTTACTTCGCGCGCGCCGCCAGCGCTTTGCCGTTAGCCGGTATGGCGCTTGGTTACGCGCCGCGTTTGCTCGGGCGCGACTACCTGCATCTGGTGTGGCAAAGCAACATGATGGAAAGCGATTATTACTGGCGCGCTATGTTCACGCACAACGTCGCCGATGGTAGCAACGAACTGGGCGCTTACTGCGAGAAGACGCTGAACCCGCACCTCAGCCTGTTTACCACGCTGGTGTTCAACAGCGGTAGTGCGCGGCAGGAAATGTCGGCGCTGTTCACGCGCAGTGTTACGGCGGGGTTGAAAGTGGCGTTGCCGTGATTGCCGTCATTCCGGCGAAGGTAAACTCCCTCCCCTTCAAGGGGAGGGTTGGGGTGGGGATGGGGTTAACTTACACGAAACTCCACCCCATCCCCCACCTAACCTCCCCCTTGAAGGGGGAGGAATTGGGTAAATTGGCGCTGATGAGTCTTCGCCCGAATGACGAAGTTCGCGGATAATCAAAACATGCGCAAAAACATTTTCATCACCACCTTCATCAACCTCCTGTTCAACACGGCCATTGCCGGGTTGCTCACGGCGATTAAATTCGGCGATGGCTTCTGGAACAACTTTATATTTTCGCAATGTATCGGCTTGTCCATCTATGCCATCAACGCCTCGGTGATGTGCCGCGTTGCCAACAAACGTTTGCGTGCGGTCATTTACACGTTCAGTTTTCCCGGCAGCATCATGCTGGGTGTTTCGCTGGCGGCGTGGATTACCGATGCCGGGGGCTGGGACAATCCGCAAGCGTGGGTGGCGGTGGTGATCGGGCTGTTCTTCGGCGGCATCGGCAGTATCACGTATTTTCTCAGCCAGCGCATCGAGCAACTGGATGCCGAAGTGAAGCAGCGGCGAATGAATGAAATGGAAAGTGAAAAGCGCCAGATGGAGGCGCAACTCAAAATGTTGCAGGCGCAGATTGAGCCGCATTTTTTGTTCAACACGCTGGCCAATGTCGGCAGCTTGATCGACAGCGATCCGCCGCTGGCGAAAAAATTATTGGAGCGTCTCAACGACTGGTTGCGCATCGCGCTGGTGCGCGCGCGCAGCGACCACGCCACGCTGGGCGACGAGTTGGAAATGCTGGAAAATTATTTGCAGATTTTGAAAATCCGCTTCGGAGAACGCCTGCGCTGGAAAGTGGAAGTGGCCGAAGATGCCCGTCTTTCCTTGTTCCCGCCAATGCTGTTGCAACCGCTGGTGGAGAACGCGGTGCGCCACGGCATCGAGCCGAAGATAGGCGGCGGTGAGATCGTGATTCGAGTTTTTGTTGACAATTCTTTGCTGCGCATTGAAGTGACGGACAGCGGTGTGGGCTTGATTGGCGATGAAGGTGGCGGCACTGGTTTGACGAATGTGCGCGCGCGGTTGGCGACGTTGTTCGGTGACGCGGGGAAGTTGATGCTGGAGAATAATGCGCATGGCGGGGTGAGTGCGTGGCTGGAGTTGCCGCGATGAAGTTCAATCGTCATTCCGGCGCAGGCCGGAATCCAGTACAACAAAACACCCCGCGCAGCGGACAAATAATTGGTCTTGTCTTGCTTCGCAAGATATTTTTAATTAACTGGATTCCGGCCTGCGCCGGAATGACGGTGGTGTGAAATGAAAGCCCTCATCGCCGACGACGAACCCCATCTCGCTGCCGACCTGCAACGCAGGCTGCAAAATCTTTGGCCGGAATTGCAAATCATCTCGGTCGTAAACGACGGCATGGCGGCAGAGCAAGCCTTGCGTGAACTCAGTCCCGACATCGCTTTCCTCGACATCCGCATGCCGGGGCAAAGCGGGCTGGATGCGGCGCGTGTCGCACAGAAAAATTGCCGCGTGGTATTCGTCACCGCGTTCGACGACCACGCGGTGCAGGCGTTCGAGCAGGCGGCGGTGGATTATTTGTTGAAGCCGGTTTCCGACGAGCGGCTGGCGCGCTGCGTCGAACGTTTGCAGCAGCGCGCCATGTTCGAGCCGGATGTGTTGATGGCGCGTTTGCAGCAATTGCTGGCGAAACCCGCCAAGCCCGAATACCTGCGCTGGTTGAAAGTTCAGGTCGGGCAAAACGTGCGTATGCTGGCGGTGGAAGACGTGTGTTATTTTCAGTCCGCCGACAAATACACCACGGTGCTTACGCGCGATGCCGAGCTGTTGCTGCGCACGCCGCTCAAGGACTTGATAGTTCAACTCGATGCCGAACAATTCTGGCAAGTGCATCGAGGCACACTGGTTAACGTGAAGCAAATCGTTTCGGCGCATCACGATTTGTTGGGCAAGGTGTCGCTGACTTTGCGCGACCGGACGGAGAAGGTCGCGGTGAGTCGCAGTTACGCGCATCTGTTCCGCCAGATGTAGCTGTAGAGTGCGCCTGCGCACCCTACTAGACTCCCTTCTCCCGCAGGCGGGAGAAGGGTTGGGGATGAGGGTCTGTGCGTTTAAGCCAATTTGTTGTGTCTTAACGACCCTCACCCTAACCCTCTCCCGCCTGCGGGAGAGGGAATGCTGAACTTCGAGGCAAAACAGGAGGGGAGTTGTAATGGACAACGAATTACACGTGATTTTCGGTGCGGGGCAGGTGGGTTATCCGCTGGCGCAAACGCTGTTGGCGGCGGGCAAGCGCGTGCGTCTGGTGAAGCGCAAAGCGGGCGATGTGCCGCCGGGGGCGGAGCTGTTGTTGGGCGATGCAACGCGGGAAAAATTCTGCCACGAGGCCTGTGTCGGCGCGAGTGTGGTTTATCACTGCATGAACCCGATGTATGACGCGAAGATTTGGGCGGTCATGTTGCCGCGTTATATGGACAACCTGATGGCGGCGGCGAGTGCCGTCGGCGCGCGGCTGGTGGTGCTGGACAATCTGTACATGCTCGGGCGCACGGCAGGCCGCGCCATGAACGAAGCCACGCCCGCCAACCCGTGCAGCAAAAAAGGCGAAATCCGCGCGCGTGTCGCTGAGCATTTGTTTGATGCGGTGCGCCAGGGCGAAGTGCGCGCGGTGTGCGGCAGAGCGTCGGATTTTTACGGCCCGCGCGGCGCGCTCACGATGTTCGGCGAATATTTCTGGAAACCGGTGCTGACGGGCAAGCCGGGTTTGTCGCCGGTGAATCCCGACACGCGCCACACCTACCACTACATCCCCGATGTGGCGCAGGGACTGGCCACGCTGGGCTGTGCAACGGACGAGACGCTAAGCGGGCAAGCGCTGTGGATGTTACCTTGCCAGCCCGCCGTCACTTCGCGCGACATGATCGCGCGCTTCGAAGCAGAAATGGGCGGTGCTATTCCGCTCAACGTGCTGCCGCGCTGGTTGCTCAACGGCATGGGCTGGGTGGTTCCCATGCTGGGCGAGATCAAGGAAATGGCTTACCAGTGGGACCAGCCGTTCATCGTCGATGACAGCCGCTTTCGCGCCCGCTTCGGCGCGCAAGTCACCGGGGAAACGGACGCAGTGCGCGCCACGCTGGCGTGGGCGCGTAGCGCTTACGGGAAAGCCTGAAATACGTTTTTTGAAACACCAACATCACGGGAAGCCGCGCCAATAGGCGATCTAGCGCATGCACTCGATGTAGAATGGCGTATTTGTTGGCTTGCGGGCAAGGTGGGTGTGTAGCTCGGTGAAATTCGGGCTACTTGCCGAGGAAGCGGTCGAGCAGCCCGCCTTGGCCGGAAGATGGCAAATGATCCAGCGCGTTTTGCGCTTCCAGCCGTTTCAGCATGTCGTGGTACAAGCGCACCGTTTCCACCAGGATCACCGCTTCGCCGCCGCGCGCTTTGCCGCGTTTTGCTTTGGTGTAAAAGGAAGGGCGCGCCAGCAAAGGCAACACGCGTTTCACGTCGCTCCACAAATCGGGGTTCAAGCCCGACTGGACAGCCAGCACGCGCGCGTCTTCCAGATGTCCCATGCCGACGTTGTACGCGGCCAGCGCCATCCATAGCCGGTCGTCTTCGCGCATGCGCAGCGGCAATTGTTCTTTGAGCAATTGCAGATAGCGCGATCCGGCGAGAATGCTGTCGCGCGCGTCGAGGCGGTTTTTCACGCGCATGCGGTCGGCGGTTTCTTCGGTCAGCATCATCATGCCGCGCACGTTGGTGTAAGAAGTCGCATTCGGATTCCAGTGCGATTCCTGATAGCCCAGCGCGGCCAGCAATTTCCAGTCGATGCCGGTCAGGTCGGCGGCTTCCTGAAACCAGTGGCGGTAACGCGGCAACACGCCCCGCGCCTGCGCGATAAACGCTTCGGCGTTCACCGCGTTCAGCCGTTCGTTGTAACCGTAATAGCGGTCGATCAGACGGCGCAGCGTGCCGTCTTTTTTAATGCGCGCCAGAAAAGTTTGCGCTGCGGCTAGCAATTTTTCATCGCCGTTGTTCGCAACCGCCCAGACCATGGCGGAAGGCGAACCGAGATCGAGCGCCTTGCCGAATTCGGGATAGAAATTGCGCGCGCTGGCCAACTGCTCCTCGTTCGCCACTGTGCAGTCCAGCTTGCCGTCGGCCACTTGTTCCAGTAATTCGACGGGCGTGGTGTCGCGCCGCGACTGCCATGACAATTGCTCGTATTCGCGGCGCACTTCGCGCAACGCCGCTTCCTGCGCCGATCCGGCGGCGATGACCAGTTCCCGTTCGGCCAGTTGCTTGATGCTGTCCGGCGTGTCGGCGTGGCAGACCAGCAGTTCGTCCAGCGTTTGGTAAACCTTGCCGAAGCGCAAGGCGTAATCGGAAGTGGCGCGCACCGCCGTCGCCAGATGCGCCTTGTGCGCGGCCAACGCGGGCAGCGTTTGGTCAACGGGCAGCGCAAGCACTTTCAGCTTTACCTGCAATTGCAGGGCAAACTGTTCGGCCAATTCCGTTTCAAATGCATTCTCGGTTTCCATCGCGGCGGGCGGCACGATCACCACCAATTCGCCACTATGCCAGTCCGGCAGCGGAGAAACGGCGATGGTCTTGACCCAAAGCCAGGCACCCAAAGCGAGGATCACGGCGAGTTGTAGGGGGAGCAGGCTGCGCATGTCGAACATTCTGCCCGAAATTTTAATCTTGCTGGTAAAATGCGCGCCCTCACGCAACCGGGCAACATGGGCGCGTGCGGAAACGCAGTATTCGGAGAGGTGGCAGAGTGGTCGAATGTACCTGACTCGAAATCAGGCGTAGGTGCGAGCCTACCGAGGGTTCGAATCCCTCCCTCTCCGCCAGATAAAAAAACCGCCCCTTGTGGGCGGTTTTTGTTTGGGGCGAAACTAATTCTTTCGTAGGTCGGGTTTTAACCCGACAACTTCTACTTTGGGCAAACATGTCGGGCTAAAGCCCAACCTACAAAATAACTTAATCCTCCAGCACCGTCGCCCCGTGGCAAGACTCGCAATTGGAGCGGCTCTTCACCTCGGCATGCGTCCATTCCTTGGCGGCGATTACCCCGTGTTCGCGCTTGAACCACGGCGTATCGCTGATGCGCAAAGTGCTGGCGCTATACAGCCCTTTACCGCCCGCCTGCCGCTTTAAATAAGCGAGAATCTGCTGGGTATCCTTGGCCGGAAGCTCGGCGTTCGAGCCGAAGTGTTTGTTCAGATTCTCCATCAAACTCTGCCAACTCTCCGCCGCTAACAAGCGCGGGGGAAACGCGACATGGCAACTGCCGCACTCTTTTTTCCACTTGGCTTTATCGGCCTCGGCCTGGCTCACGCTTTCCGCGAACACCGGATTCATGCACAACAGCAGCAACAACGCGACAACCTTCTTCATATTCCCTCTCCATCCACCGCCAACAGGCCGCGCAGTTTAGCGAAAAACGCTTAATGGGTGCTTAAAGGCTGAAAATATAAGCGGCGGAGGCGGGGGAATTGGACTTCTCTCTTGTAGGTGCGGCTTTAGCCGCGAATGGCATTTGCCAATTATGATGAATTTTTAGATGCCCACACTAAGCTTCATAAGACAGCAAGACCATATCCGCCGCTTGCTGGCGGAGCGGGATCAGCGATTGATAGGCAGATGAAGAAAACCAGCTATTCACAGCGGCGACATTCGGGAAACGGATCACGACAATATCCGCGTGCGCGTTTTCACCGGAAAGCACAGCAATTTGTTTGCCGCGAAAAACAAGCTCGCCTCCCCACGCGGCCAATGTTGCTGGAAGCTTGCTCCGGTACTCCGCCCACAATTTCGGGTTTTTTACGGTGAGGTGGCCAACCACGTAAGCGTATTTTTGGTCAGCATCTAATTTGATTTTTTCGGTCATATTCGATCATTCCAATAGTTTGGGTGCCGCCGCAGGTGAGCGGTTGCGAGGATGTAGATGCGGTCACTCTGGACTCGATACACAACTGAATATGGAAACTGGCGCACGAAAACGCGGCGAAATCCGTGTTCGATGGGCGCACCTGCATCCGGGTGTGAAAAGGCAAAGGCCACTGCGACTTGCACTTGAGTGGCGAATTCCAAACCCAGCCCTGGAAATTTTTCGTGATAGAAAAGCGCCGATTTTTCAAATTCGGCGCGAGCCTTGGGATGGAACTGCGGCTGCATCACGAAAGTTTGCGGCGGAGATCGGCAAATACTTCCGTGGCGGGAATCAATTCAACTTCACCCCGTTCAATCTCAGCCCAGCGTGTATTGATTTCGGCTTTCCATGCTTGACTGACATCGTCGCTGTCGGCTGGCTCCAGCGTATCCAGCAAGAAACTGGCAAGTTGTGCACGCTCTTCAGCGCCTAATTGCTTGGCCTGCGCCTGTAGTTCTGCAAGTATGGCTGACATGGCATTTTCCTTGGTTGAACAGATGGGCAAACGATAGGGGGATTCAAACTGGCAGTCAAGGAAAGGAGAGTGCCCACGCGGCAGAAAAACGGCCTTTTTCAAAAGCCGACCCTCTGGAGATGCGTATGGATAGGCGATCCGCGTCATGTGATTCGCGTAGAACGCCTATCCATGGGCATCTCCACGATGTGGCATTGAAACTGCCAAACAAAACGCCCCGAAGTTGGGGCGTTTTGTTTGGAAAAGACAGTCAATCGAGTGCGGTATTCAGAAGCCGAATACGGAAACTGCGGTCTCCTGTTTTTCCTCGGGATTGATACACAACTGAATACGGGAAAATCACGGGGTCTAAACTCATAGTGCTATGTATCTAGACCTGACCCTCAGCTTCGCTCAGCTTCGCTCTAGACCTGACCCTCAGCTTCGCTCAGCTTCGCTGGTGTGAACCTGAAGTACGATCATGACTCAGTGAGTATGTCTTGTGTCTTTGGACGATTTGATGGCGGCGAAATTTGCGCGGCTATCGGCATTGAGGGGAACTCTGAAATGGGCGCAGAAGCTCCTGAATTCTGCTGGATCGAAAGGCACTCTGACAGCTTCCGCACCACGACTGCGGACTTGCTCTTCTCTCTGTTCAGCGCCCTCAAGCCAATGGGAATACTTCTCAGGCAAAAGGTTGCCGTCTTCCATCATGGACTTGATTTCGTCGTACTGCTCAAGGCAATACCAGCACTGAGAAACGCGCACTTTCTTATTCACGATGCTCCCCTTTTGACTGATAGATGCGAAAAATAGTAAGCACCCCTTACGTTTTCAGGTGCGATCCGCACCCACCCTTGATTCGAGGCTCTGCAGGTATGTGATCAGGATCAGAAGTTGCTCACGCGTAACTGCTAAAGGGTATTGAGCAATCTGCGATCGAAGCACGTCGTGATGGTCAACAATGAGAAGTTCATTCTCAATATATAGCTTGTACTCATCCGCAGACATCTTGTACATGGTTGGAATATCTGCGGCTTCAATCTCAATTGTATGCTTCATGTCGGGTTTTCTTTCTTTCAATCGTTGAACGGTGTTGATTGGAACTGAATACGTTTCTTCTTCACATACTCGCGCTTCTCGGTAGCCAGTGGAAGTGATTCACTAGAGTGTTTTCTGATGTTTAATGTGGAGCTAAGGGGCTTCGCGCTTTTGCGCAGTCCCGCTTGAGCGTGGGGTTATGTGTCATTTGCCCCGAAGATGTTTTAGTTTGTTTGTATTCATTATTCCCTCCACTTCATTTCTTGGGCGATACACGATGGTTGGTAATTAAATGCATCCATCTTTGAGATTATTGGGTAGATGAACCCTTTACCACCTTTAGACATAGTGAATACTGCAATAGATGGGTCACCATATCCACCATAACTGTTTTTAGCATTAAATTCCGCACATCCTGAGATTTGATCACCGTCTCGGATAGCGTTAACTTTTTTACTCCTGAACCGTACGCTATCCGGATCTTTCATTTGTTCACCGATTGCTTCCCGCAATGCCATAGCTTCTTTGTCGGTTAACGTATATTTCTTGTAGTTGCTAAAGTCTGTATCAGCATATGCTGTGCTGATGGCTAGTAAAAATGTCAGCAGGTATTTCATATCAACCCCCCTTTAAATTAGTGGCGAAACTTGCATCACATTAGATACTTTTTTGTGACACATAACTAGAAATAGAAAACAGCTCCATAAGCTAGCAATGTCGCCTATGTCCGCTCGCGCTGTCAACACAATGCGCATGTTTTTCATTTATTCATTCGGTTAGCACAATCCCGCTGCGAGACTTCTGTTTTAGGTCAACCTGAAATTCTGCGGATGAAAGCTAAAGTCGTTTCTCAGGATTCGCCCAAATTGCTCGACCGGATGCGCGCCGAGTAAAAGGGGAAAGCGCGAAACACCTCTTGCCCGCAAGCCAATATCCACGCCATTCTCCATCAATCGCATCGCGTAGATCGCCTATTGACGGGCATCTTCACGATGTTGTGTTTTGAAAATTGCGCATTTCTCTCCGCGCGCTCCCGAATAATTTTCAGGATTACCCCCAGAGCCTACTTTCCCCAGTGGTAAAATCCAGCCCAGATTTTTTCCGCTAACATCATGCATCCCTCCTTCGTTCATCTGCGGTTACACAGCGAGTATTCCATCGCCGACGGCATAGCCCGCATTCCCGCTGCGGTGGAGGCGGCGAAGGCGGATTCCATGCCCGCGCTGGCGCTGACGGATTTGTCGAATGTGTTCGGGCTGGTGAAGTTTTATTCGGAAGCGCGCAAGGCGGGGGTCAAGCCTGTTGTGGGTTGCGATGTGTTTGTCAGCAACGATGCGGCGCGCGAGCAGCCGTTTCGGCTGTTGCTGTTGTGCCAGTCGCATGCGGGATATTTGCGCCTGTGCGAGTTGTTGACGCGGGCGTATTTGCACAACCAGAATCGCGGTCGCCCGGAGATTCGGCGGCAGTGGTTGCAGGAGGGCACGGACGGGTTGATCGCGTTGTCAGGCGCGCAATACGGTGAGGTGGGCGCGACGTTGATGAACGGCAATGCGGCCAGCGCGAAAGCTATCGCGCAGGAATACGCGGGGTTGTTCCCCAACCGTTTTTATCTGGAAGTGCAGCGTTATGGCGCGCCGCGCGAGGAAGTGTTTCTGCGCGACACGGTGAAGCTGGCCTCCGAGCTGGCACTGCCAGTGGTGGCCACGCATCCGGTGCAGTTTCTCGGCATCGACGATTTCAAGGCGCACGAGGCGCGGGTGTGCATCGCCGAAGGGTATGTGCTGAACGACAAGCGCCGCCAGCGCGTGTTCACCGCGCAGCAATATTTCAAGACGCAAGCGGAGATGGCGGCGCTGTTTGCCGACTTGCCCGAGGCGTTGCAGAACAGTGTGGAGATCGCCAAGCGTTGCAACCTCACGCTCAAACTGGGCAAGCCCTGCCTGCCCGATTTCCCTACGCCCAACGGCGAATCGCTGGACGATTTTTTGCGCAGCGAATCGCAGCGCGGGCTGGTCGAGCGCATGTTGTATCTGTATCCCGACGAGGCGAAACGCACGGAGAAGTGGGCGGAGTATCAGGACAGGCTGGACTTCGAGATCATGACCATCATCAAGATGGGTTTCCCCGGTTACTTCCTCATCGTGGCCGACTTCATTCGCTGGGCAAAAGAATTCCGCGACGACAAATTTCCCAATGGCGTGCCAGTGGGGCCGGGGCGCGGTTCGGGTGCGGGTTCGCTGGTGGCGTATTCCTTGGGCATCACCGATCTCGACCCGCTGCGTTACGACTTGCTGTTCGAGCGTTTCCTCAATCCAGAACGCGTGTCCATGCCCGACTTCGACGTGGACTTTTGCCAGGACGGACGCGAGCGCGTGATCGAATACGTGCGCCATAAATACGGCGTGAACAACGTGTCGCAGATCGCCACTTTCGGCACCATGGCTTCCAAAGGCGTGATCCGCGACGTGGGGCGCGTGCTGGATTTTCCTTACATGCTGTGCGACCGACTTTCCAAGCTGGTGCCGCTGGAAGGCGTGAAGCCGGTGTCGCTGGCCAAAGCGCGCGAGATGGAGCCGGAATTCAACGCCATCATCAACAATGAAGAAGGCGTGGATGAGTTGATGGAGTTGGGCGAACGGCTGGAAGACATCACGCGCAACGTCGGCATGCACGCGGGCGGCGTGTTGATCGCGCCGGGCAAACTCACCGACTTCTGCCCGCTGTATTGCGCCGAAGGCAGCGAGAGTACGGTGAGCCAGTACGACAAGGACGACGTGGAAGCGGTCGGTCTGGTGAAGTTCGACTTTTTGGGGCTGCGCACGCTGACCATTCTGGATTGGGCGCTGCGTTATGTGCGGATGTTGCCGAATATGGAATCGTTCAGCCTTGAAGGCATTCCGCTCGACGACAAGCCGACCTACGACAAAATTTTCAGGACGGCCAACACCACCGCCGTGTTCCAGTTCGAGTCGCGCGGCATGAAAGATTCGCTGGTGAAAGCCGAGCCGGATTGCATCGACGATTTGATCGCGCTGAACGCGCTGTACCGTCCCGGCCCGATGGATTTCATTCCCGATTACATCAACCGCAAACACAAGCGCGAGCAAGTGGTCATCCCGCATCAATGTCTGGAAAAAGTGGTCGGCGCGACCTACGGCATCATGGTGTATCAAGAGCAGGTGATGCAGGCGGCGCAGGAGGTGGCGGGTTACACGTTGGGCGGCGCGGATATGTTGCGCCGCGCGATGGGCAAGAAAAAGGCCGAGGAAATGGCCGAGCAGCGCAGTATTTTTGTGGCGGGCGCGGCGAACAACAACATCGACGAAAAGAAGGCGAACGAAATCTTCGACACCATGGAGAAGTTCGCCGGTTACGGTTTCAACAAATCGCACGCCGCCGCCTACTCGGTGGTCGCTTTCCAGACCGCGTACCTGAAATGCCATTACCCCGCCGCGTTCATGGCCTCGACCTTGACCTCGGAAATGGTCAACACCGACAAGATCAGTTTCTTCTATCAGGACACCTTGCAGCAAGGCGTGAAGATTCTGCCACCGGACATCAACAGCTCGTTTTTTCGCTTCACCCCGGTGGATGAAAAGACCATCGCCTACGGCCTCGGTGCGGTGAAAGGCACGGGCGAAGCGGCGGTGGAAAATATCGTGGCGGCGCGCCACGACGGCGCGTTTAAAAACATTTTCGACTTCTGCCGTCGCGTGGATAAGCGCATCGTCAACCGCCGTTCCATCGAAGCGCT
>JAGVNQ010000274.1 GCA_020053195.1 Sideroxydans sp. | reverse complement strand
TGGCGGGTGTGAAAACCAGAGAGCTGATGCTTTCATGAAGAAGCTCTCTCTGTTCGGGTTGCTGGGTTTGGTGATTAAGCGCGATTTGCTGCTGGCGATGCGCCGACGCGCCGACGTGTTGACGACGCTGATTTTTTTCGTGATTGTGGTTAGCCTGTTCCCGCTAGGGGTGGGACCCGAGGCGGAGATGTTGCGCAAAATGGCTTCGGGTGTGGTTTGGGTGGCGGCGTTGTTGGCCTCCATGTTGTCGTTGCCGCGCATGTTCGCGGCGGATTACGCGGACGGTACGCTGGAGCAAATGATGCTCGCGCCGCAGTCGTTGTCGGTGCTGGTGTTGGGCAAAATTGTGGCGCACTGGATGTTGTCCGGTTTGCCGCTGGCGCTGATCGCCCCGGTGCTGGGTTTGCAGTTCAATATGCCTGTGGAAGCCTTATGGATATTGGTGCTGGGCTTGTTGCTGGGCACGCCGGTATTGAGCATGATAGGTGCGATTGGTGCGGCGCTTACATTGGGTTTGCGCGGTGGCGGTGTGCTGGTTTCGTTGTTGGTGTTGCCCTTGTGTATTCCGGTGTTGATCTTCGGTTCAGGGGCGGTTGAAGCAGTGAGCAGCGGTATGAGCGTGTCTTCCAACCTTGCATTTTTGGGCGCGTTTATGTTGTTTGCTTTGGTGTTTACGCCGTTTGTTGCGGCGCAGGCGTTACGAATTTCGATGGAGTAATGATTTGGCAATCAACTGGTTTAAATATTCCGCGCCTTCCACTTTCTACGGGTTGGCTGGCAAGCTGATCCCTTATTTCGCATGGCCCGCCGCGTTGCTGTTCGCCTACGGACTCTATATCGGCTTCTTCGTCGCGCCCACCGATGCGACCCAGAGCGAAGCCTATCGCATCATCTTCCTGCATGTTCCCGCGTCCATTTTGTCCATGTTTATCTATCTCATCATGGCGGGTTATGCGGCGCTGGGTTTGATCTTCAACACCCGCCTGTCCTCGATGATGGCGCAAGCCTTGGCTCCGACTGGCGCGCTGTTCGCCTTTGTTTCGCTGTGGTCTGGCGCGTTGTGGGGCAAGCCGATGTGGGGTGCTTGGTGGGTGTGGGACGCGCGTTTGACTTCCGAACTAATTTTGCTGTTTTTGTATCTGGGCTACATCGCGTTACACGCTTCTATCGAAGATACGCGCCGCGCGGATAGAGCCAGCGCGCTGCTGGCGATTGTCGGTTCGGTTAACGTGCCCATCATTTATTTCTCGGTGAAATGGTGGAACACCCTGCATCAGGGAGCCACTATCAAAATGACCGGAACCAGCATGCATGTCGCCATGCAGCAAGCCATGTTTCTGGTGCTGGTCGCGTGTTGGTTGTACGTCATCGCCGTGGCGCTGGCGCGCGTGCGCAGCATCATTCTGGAGCGTGAAGCGAATACGCAGTGGGTGAAGGAATTGAAGGAGGTGCAGCAATGAATTGGGCAGAATTTTTCGCCATGAACGGTTATGCGTTCTACGTGTGGGGTTCTTATGGCGTGGCAGTGGCTGTGTTTGCCGTCGAAGTCATGCTGGTACGTAACCGCAGAAAACTGGCGTTGCGCAATTTGCGTTTGATGCGCGATGAAATGGGAGATCAGGCATGACAGCGAGGCAGAAAAGATTGGCGTTTATCGTGGCGGGGCTGGTGCTGGTTGCTGCTGCCGTGGGCTTGGTGTTGTTTGCGTTGAAGAACAACGTCAGTCTGTATTTCACCCCGACTCAGGTCGCCAACAAGGAAGCGCCGCAAGGCCGCAGTTTCCGTATCGGCGGACTGGTCGAGGTTGGCAGTGTGAGCCGCGAGAAAGATGGCTTGACCGTGCGCTTCAACATCACCGACACCGCCAAAGTAATGCCGGTGATTTACAAAGGCATCCTGCCTGACTTGTTCAAAGAAGGCAAAGGCGTGGTGGCGCAGGGCAAGATCGAAGCCGACAACGTATTCCATGCCGACGAAGTGCTGGCCAAACACGACGAGAATTACATGCCGCCCGAAGCCGCCGATGCGCTGAAAAAAGCCGAAGCCGCCAAAGCTGCTGCCACACCTATCAGTAGCGGCTCATCCGCCGAATATCCCGTAGCCAAATAATTTTGAAAGTATCAGCATGATTCCTGAGATTGGGCAGTTCGCATTGATAGTCGCGCTGTTTCTGGCGCTGTTGCAGGGTGTCTTGCCCATCCTTGGCGCGGCGCAAAACAGCGCGGTGCTGATGGGCATTGCGCGCCCGCTGGCGGCGGGGCAGTTCGTGTTTGTCGCCATCGCCTTCGGTTGTTTGACTTACGCTTTTATCGCCAACGATTTTTCTGTGATGTATGTCGCGCAGCATTCCAACTCGCAACTGCCCACGGCGTATCGCGTGGCGGCGGTGTGGGGCGGCCACGAAGGGTCGCTGCTGCTGTGGGCGTTTATCCTGACCTTGTGGACCATCGCAGTGGCGATGTTCAGCAAACACCTGCCGGAAGAAATGGTGGCGCGCGTGATCGGCGTGATGGGCTTGGTTTCGGTCGGCTTCCTGCTGTTCATGCTGTTCACCTCCAACCCGTTTGATCGTCTGCTGCCCGCCGCACCCGACGGGCGCGATTTGAATCCGCTGCTGCAAGACCCCGGTCTGGTGATCCATCCGCCGATGTTGTACATGGGCTATGTTGGATTCTCGGTGGCTTTTGCTTTTGCGCTGTCCGCTTTGTTGGGCGGCAAACTGGATGCGACCTGGGCGCGCTGGTCGCGCCCGTGGACAACCGTGGCTTGGGTGTTCATGACCATCGGTATCGCACTCGGTAGTTGGTGGGCGTATTACGAATTGGGTTGGGGCGGTTGGTGGTTCTGGGACCCGGTGGAGAACGCCTCGTTCATGCCGTGGTTGGTGGGTACGGCGCTGATGCATTCGCTCGCGGTCACGGAAAAACGCGGCGCATTTAAAAGTTGGACGGTGCTGCTGGCGATTGCCGCGTTCTCGCTCAGTTTGCTCGGCACCTTCCTCGTGCGTTCCGGCGTGCTGACCTCGGTGCACGCGTTCGCCACCGACCCCAAACGCGGCATCTTCATTCTTTCATTTTTGGTGCTGGTGATTGGTTCTTCGCTGGTGCTGTTCGCGTGGCGCGCACCCAAAATCGGGCTGGGCGGCAAGTTCGATATTATTTCGCGCGAATCCATGTTGCTGGTCAACAATGTGTTGTTGTCGGTCGCTTCCGCTTCGGTATTTCTGGGTACGCTGTATCCGCTGTTCATGGATGCGCTGGGTTTCGGCAAACTTTCGGTCGGCCCGCCTTATTTCCACACCGTGTTCGTGCCGCTGATGGTACCGCTGGTGATGATGATGGGCTTGGGTCCGATCGCACGCTGGAAACAAGCCAGCCTGCCCGACATCTGGCAGCGCGTGCGCTGGGCATTGGCCGCCAGCGTGGTGATCGCCTTGGTGTTGCCGCTGGTGTTGGGTCTGTGGACACCGCTGATCGCGCTCGGCATCTGGCTGGCGGCGTGGTTGATTTTCACTGCCGCGCTGGATGTGAAAAAACGTGTGTCCGGTTCGGACAGTGTGTGGCAAGGCATGAAACGTTTGTCGCTCAGTTATTACGGCATGCAGTTCGCCCACCTCGGTATCGCGGTGTTCATCATCGGCGTGACCATGGTGAAAGGATACGAGACCGAACGCGACGTGCGCATGGAAGTCGGCGACACGTTACAAGCGGGTGGTTATGTGTTCCGCTTTGAAGGCACGCGCGAATTACAAGGGCCTAACTACATCGCGGCGGAAGGCCGCATGAGCGTGTTCAAGGACGACAAACTGGTGACCGAACTGTTCCCGGAAAAACGCCAGTACAACGCATCGGGTATGCCGATGACGGAAGCGGCAATTGAAACCGGTGTGTTTCGCGACTTGTACGTGTCGCTGGGCGAGCCGATTCCCGATAGTGAAGCGTGGGCAGTGCGCGTGTATATCAAACCGTTTGTGGACTGGATTTGGGCGGGTTGTTTGCTGATGAGCATAGGCGGCATCCTGGCTATCAGCGACCGCCGATACCGCATCCACGCGCGCAAGAGCAAACCCGCTATCGCGGGCGGCAACAATACTTTGCAGGAGAAAACAGCATGAACCGTTTCATTTGGCCGCTGGTGATTTTTCTGGTGCTGGCGGGATTTCTGTTTGTCGGGCTGAGGCTCGATCCGCGCGAAGTGCCGTCGCCGCTAATCGGCAAACCTGCTCCCGCGTTCACCTTGCCGCTGTTGTACGCGCCCGAGAAAACTTTCTCTTCGCAGGACATGAAGGGGCAAGTGTGGATGCTCAACGTGTGGGCATCCTGGTGCGGTTCGTACAAAGACGAGCATCCGATTTTGATGGACTTGGCGCAGCAGAAAATCGTGCCCATTTACGGTCTGGACTACAAAGACAAACGCGCCGATGGTCAAGCGACCTTGAACAACTCGGGCGATCCCTACACGCTGGCGATATTTGATGCGGACGGCAAAGTCGGCTTCGACTACGGCGTTTACGGCGTGCCGGAAACTTACATCATCGACAAACAAGGCGTGATCCGCGACAAGCTGATTGGTGCGGTGACCCCGCAAAATCTGCGCGAACGTATCCTGCCTTTGATCGCGGAGTTGAACAAACAATGAAACCATTCTTGCTTGCTTTGATGTTGTTGTTGCCCGCATATTCGTATGCCGGTGAAGCCAAAGACTTGGCCGAAAATCCGGTGATGGAGCGGCGCATGATTCAGCTCGCGGAAGAAGTGCGTTGCCTCGTGTGCCAGAGCGAAACCGTGGCCAGCTCGCGTTCCGACTGGTCCAACGACGTGCGCCAGATCATGCGCGAAAAAATGCAGGCGGGCGCGACCGATCAGGAAATTAAAGACATTCTGGTCGAACGTTTTGGCAAATCAGTGCTGTTCGATCCGCCCGTCGATGCGGAGACCGTGCCCTTGTGGTTCGCGCCGTTTGTCATGCTGTTACTGGGAATCGCGGCGCTGTTTTTCCAATTGCGCAAACGCCGCGAGACTGTGCCCGAAACCCAACTCAGCGAAGATGCGCAACAGCGCGCCGCCGCCTTATTAAACGATAAAGAAGAAACCCGATGACCACCTTCTGGATAATTTGCGCGCTGCTGCTGGTCGTGGCGGTGCTGTTCGTGGCTGTGCCGCTGTGGCGCGGCACATCGAGAAATAACGCGGTGGTGCGTGATGCCGCCAATCTGGAAATCTACCGCGACCAGATCGCCGAGATGGATGCCGACTTGCGCAACGGCCTGCTCACGCCCGAGTTGCACGAGCAAGGCACGCGCGAATTGCAATCGCGTTTGCTGGACGAAGTGCAACAGGCTGCATTACACACCGCCCCCGTCGCGCGCCATCCGCTCAAAGTGCTGACCATAGCCATTGCCGTGTTGCTGCCGTTGGCTTCGGTCGGGCTGTATTACAAGATCGGCAACCTAGAAGCGTTCGAGCCGTTGGCTGCGCATGGCGGTGCTTCCGGCGCAGCGATGTCGATGGAAGACCTGATCCAAGCCATGGAAGCGAAAGTGGCTAAAAATCCCGACGATGCGGAAACCCAGCTTCAGTTGGCGCGTGCGTATGTCGAGCTCGGACGTTATACCGAGGCCATCAAGCTCTACGACAAGCTGACTAAAGTCGTGAGCAACGAAGCGTGGCTGTGGGCGGACTACGCCGATGCGCTGGCAATGGCGAATCGCTCGTTGCAGGGTGAGCCGGACAAGCTGATAAAACGCGCTTTGGCGATTGAACCCGCGCATCCCAAATCATTGTGGCTGGCGGGAACGGCGGCGATGGAACGCGCGGATTACGCGCTGGCGATCAAACACTGGCAGAAGCTGCGCGCGCTTGTTCCAAACGACAGCGAAGAAGCCAAAATGCTGGACGGCGGCATACAGGAAGCGCGCCAACTCGCCTCGCACTTGAAAGGCGGCAAAGCGCCCAAGCTGGAAGCCATCAACCCGCCCGCCCAAGCTTCATCGGGCAAAGAGCGGATCAGCGGCAAAGTGGTATTGAGCGACGCGCTGAAAAACAAATTCGGCCCGGACGACACCGTGTTTGTACTGGCGCGCGCGGTGGACGGCCCGAAAATGCCGTTGGCCATCTTGCGCAAACAAGTGCGCGATTTGCCGCTCACGTTTGAGCTGGACGACAGCAGCGCCATGTCGCCCGAAATGAGAATTTCCAACTTCGGTCAAGTGATGGTCGTCGTGCGCATCTCCAAATCCGGCGAAGCCATGCCCAAACCCGGCGACGGACAAGGCATGAGTAGTGCGATTAAACCGGGCAGCAAAAACGTGACGGTTACTGTCGATCAACTGGTGAAGTAATCTTGTAACCCCTCGGAAAAAGCCGCACTGAAAAGTGCGGCTTTTTTCATTTTTGATTTAGCAACATCGCGGGAAGGCGCATGGATAGGCGATCTACGTGATGTGATGCGTGGATATGCCCGTATTTATTGGCTTGCGGGCAAGGT
>JAGVNQ010000293.1 GCA_020053195.1 Sideroxydans sp. | reverse complement strand
TGCAGAGTCAACCGATCTTTCGTTCCATCTAGATTGCTGATACTGAGATGCAAGTTATATTGATCGCGTGTAACTATTACGTCCGTTGGCAGCACGTCATCTGCAATTTGAACCGTATCTAGGTTGCCCGCTGTATTGTCCCAATCAATGACCAAATCCTGACCAGAACCCCGACCGAAAACATAGGTATCATTACCGTTGCCAGTGTAGTAATCGTTCCAGGTGTTTTGGCTGCCACCGTACATCACATCATTCCCGACTCCGCCATCCAGCGTGTCGTTGCCGCTACCGCCAATTAACGTATCGTTACCGCTGCCGCCTGTCAGTACATCGTTACCTCCCATCCCGTAAATAGTGTCGTTGCCGTCCAACCCATCAATCGTATCGTCCGTTTTAAAACCGTAAAGTAGATCATTACCCGTTGTTGACAGCGGTGTCAGCAAAGCCTTTATCGTGTCGAAATTCCATTTCATCCCATCGGCAAAACGAAACTCGTCAACCTGCAATCCCGACTGATCGGCGAAATAGGAATCCAGCGTAAGGCTATCTGTTGTGCCGCGAACTGACAGCGTCAGGCTATTCATCCCGCGCGAAACAATAACATCCGAAGGAAGTATCTGCGCACCGAATTCGACCGCATCAAATTCGGCATTAGCGCCAACCAACCCGACGATATGATCCTGCCCGTCCCCTTTGTCGAAAAGATAGACATCGTTGCCTCTGCCGCCATCCAATGTGTCATTACCAGAACCGCCCTCTAACGTATCGTTACCGCCATTGCCTAGCAGACCATCATCCCCACCACTGCCGATGATCATCCAATTCCTTGCATCGGACGCACTGGATGATCCCGCTGACCACCGGAATACAAACCTGCCGTCTATGGCTGCATCGTAAATTTGCGCATCAGGCAATGAGTCCAGTGCAGATTTCAGCGTGGCTGCCTGCAAATCACACCCATCGCTTTGCAATCGAGCCAGTGTCACCGCCGCAAAGATTACATCCTGTTTATTGGTGATGACTGAGAGAGCCTGAACTATGCTGTCTTGCAGCAGTGCAATATCAGTCACAACGAACCGGTCTCCCGCTAATGAATAATACGCACCCCTAATCCAGTCATTGGCTGACGCTTGGATAGCGAAGCAGAGCGCGTCTTGTTGCACTAGTGCTTGCCACTGAGCATTGATGTAGGCGGTATTCCAATTCAGCCCCAGATTAAACCCTGCTGCCTCAATCGTCCCTCTCCGCACGTTCTGCCCGGTGATGGTTTCCAACATCCACACTTTGTCCACGATGGAGAGGTATGTACGAGTCACGCCGTGTGCTTGATGTGCTGCTTCAAGCCCCAACCATTTCGCCATGAACTTCTCGAAGTTCTGCAATATGCCATCGTGGCCTTGGGCGATCAGGTCTCTTGCCGCTTGGCGCAATGTAGGGTCTTGCTGGTAGGCGATAGGCAGGCTGGGCACATAGCCGTAGCCGCGCAACCATGGCAGTTGATAAACTTCGCCGTCCAGCGTCGGGGGCAAGCCGAGCGCGCGATTAGGGTTGGAGTCGGTGAGTGAGGAATCGAAGGTGAATTCGATGTCGGCGACGTATTGCTGCTGGCCGTTGCGCACGAAGCTGCCAAGGGCAACGATGCTGTTGCCGTTGGCGGTGGGTTGCGATACGAGCATCTGGTCTGTGCCGATGCTGGTGATGCCGAGTTCGGCCAGGGTCTTGAGTTCGCCTGCCTGAGAAATACCGTCGCTGTTGGCATCCTGCCAGACGCGCAATTGGTCGAACAACGAATCGGCTGCGTTGACTGTGCCGTCCTGATTCGCGTCAACGGTTTCAGACAGACGATCAAATGAGGTGTGCTGGGGATCGGTGCCGAACAGTTCGTTGCGGTCGTCGATGACTCCATTACCGTTGAAATCCAATGCGAGCAATCCATCCTCCGGCGCGACCCAACCGGATTTTTGTGCGATGCCGTTGTTGAGCAGGTCGAAATACACGTTGGAATTCGCCAGCCCGAGGTCGTCTATGTGTCCGTTGTTGTTGAGGTCGAGCGCCAGCGGGCTGTGGGCGCGTATTACAGAATCGTTTGGGTTGTACGGAGGTGGTTTCGGTGGATCTTTGGGCTCTTCATCGAGGTGAATACAGAGGTCGTTGTTCTGAAAGTTTTTGACGGTGATCGTGCCGTTGATGACGAGGTCGCCGCCCGACCATTGGTAGCTGAATTGTTTGTCACCGCTGTAATAGATGGTTTCTCCTATCTTGCGGTTGCCACCGCTGAGGATAGTGCCATCAAAACTGATGGCTCCGTCTTTGTCGGTGATAGTGTCGTTGCCATCGCCAGTGGTGTAGAAGTAGGTGTCGAAGCCTGTGCCGCCGGTGAGGGTGTCGTTGTCGGTGCCGCCGTCCAGAATGTCATCGCCAATTCCGCCAGTGAGGGTGTCATTTCCTTCATTACCGCTCAGTGTGTCATTGCCATCACCACCATCGAGTGTGTCGTTGCCAGGAGTGCTGTTAGAGTCAAAAAACCCACCGTTATCCACGTCGCCATTCAAAATGTCGTTGCCGATCCCGCCCATCAAGGTGTCGTCGCCCGCTCCGCCTGTGAGGATGTCATTGCCCGCACCACCCAAGAGAGTGTCGTTGCCGGAAGGGCCGTTGAGGTTAAAAGGCAATCCGTTATCGCCGTCGCCATGCAGATTGTCATTACCCGCCCCACCTTCAATGTAATCCGCACCGCCCGCCCCGTTGATCGTGTCGTCACCTCCCATGCCGTAGAGATGGTCATCGTAGCCGTGCCCATAGATGGTTTCTCCGGCATCGGAGCCGAAGATGAATCGCTTGCGCTCGATACCGCCAAGATATATCTCGCGACCGCTACTCACGTCCTGAAAGTATTGCGAGGGAACGGAGTTCAATACGGCGCTGGCGGGCGGGTAGGGGTTGGATTCGGTGGCCAGTGCATCTTCGGTGTTGATCTGGAGTTGCCAGGACAGCATGGCGGCGCGATCTTTCAGCCAGAATTCGGTGAGGCCTTTTCCGGTGGCTTCGTCGTATAGGTTGAGTTCGCCTTTGGTGTTGTGCGCGCTGTAGTCCGCGCCGATGACGGCGAACGGGTTGAGGGCTTGCAGGGCGTAGCGGTAGGCGATGTCACCTTGGGCGGCGATGGCGATTTGGGCGGGGGTGTAGGCGGTTAGGTCGCGGATGGTTAAAGTTTGGGCACCATAAGCCGCTTTGTAGGTTTGCACCGTGGTAACAACATCCTTGAAAAACTGATCGCTGCATGCCGGCAATGATGTGGTCAAGGTCTTTCTGAGGGCGTTAACAAATGCAATTAATTCTGAAAAATTTTGATAATCATTCGCACTGGCTTGGATAATTTTGTTGAGATTTTCTTTGGTGAGATTCGGGTCGATTATGCTCGTCAAATAAGTGACACTTGCAACTTCTGATGGATAGGCAGTCCCGCTGCTGTTAACGGTAGCCAGTTCAACGGCCCAATCCACGGCACTTGCAACACCGCTGCTAAACCATGGTTGTTCGTACAGCAAACCTCCCAACCAGTACCCACCCGAAAAAGACAGGCTCAACGCCCCACCTACCAACCCCGCTCTACCCAAAACCTGAAGCAAGCGAGCATCACCTAGCTGACCAACAGTAGTAAAAGGCGCGATTCCAAAAAACGCTAAATCCGCTGTTCCTGTACTTACAAAACCAGTCACTGCGCTAGATAAGCCAGCAAGGGAAGTCGCCGTCGTCGAAATCAAAGTGTTTGCAATAATTACTGCTGCGGCCTCAGGTGGCTCATTATTCGCCAGTGCTTCATCAAGTTTAGCGTTCATAAGGGCATAAGTTGCAACAGCCCCAACCGCGCCGCCAAGCGCCTTTTTCACCATGTCGGCAGCAGTACCGGCTGTCGTTAAATAGTCGGCTGTTGCTTTAGCAAAACTATCGGTTGTCGACTTTGCATACGTAGAAATAAAGTTGCTTTCTATAGCGATAACCTGCGCACGTAGCTGACTTTCCAGAAGCAAATGAGCAGACCTTTTTGCGGGATCAATAGCCGCTTGCCTCGCTGCTTCCTGCGCCAAGTCGTAGTAATAATTTCTGGAAACAATTTGCACAAATGCCGTAAACATCGTTTCCGTGTTGAGGATTGTCTTGGACACTGCGGATGCGGCATTTGACAAAATTGACATGAAGCCAAGCTCGGTTGCCTTTTGAATGACTTTTTTCAAAGAAGCTTCCAGAGTACCCTGCGCCGTAGCAACTAAACTATCTGCAACAGATTGCTCGCTCATCATTTATCTCCTTTATTTTTATTGCTGAATTTTTGCTTAAAAAAACTGACATAGTCTCGGCCAACTGTGATACTGATGGCGAGAAGGAAAGCTAAAAACGTCATTTGTTTGACTGACCATTGAACCCACATGGCGACACCGCCTTGACCTGCATAACGATACACGTCTCGAATTTCGGAGTTACTTGAATCCGGTGAGCCTGCATTAAGATTTGCCCACAACATTCCTGCCGTAAATGCAAAAATCAATACTGACCAAATAATGCGGCTTGCCCAAGAGCGTTTCTTAACCGGTTTATTTCTTTCACCTTTGCTCAGTGGTTCTGCGACATATTCGCCGACACCTCCCGCATGAGTGTCCGTCAAGGGTGAAACCACAAGTTGGTTAAAACTACCGTTACGTCGATTATTCAGCCATAGATAAAGTGCTGCGATCTTGGGTATCAGCAGGAACAGCGTGAGTGCGAGAAAGAGCCTTACCACATCAGGATGCGCTGAATTATGTATATCTATCTTGCCAATAAAGGGTGCAATGTGCTGCACGGCATCAATGAAGTAATTCAGCCATGCGATGTCGTGCAGAATTGTTGGGGGTATGGCATAGGCCAGCATTAGTTCGAAAAGAAGGATATACAATATGGAGCGCCAACCTTTTCTGAAAAAATTATCCATAAAAACTGTTGTCCATTTCCGCGAAGATAGCGCTTTGTATGCCGAGTCTTGCATTTGAACTTGGGTTCGATTTTTTAACTTTATGCTCATGCTGGCATCCTTCCTTTCACATCGTTCGCCACGTCTGCTATGAATTCATGATTGTCAGCGCCCCACATTTCACAACACCCGCCAATCGGCGTTCTACAAATCAACACCTCGTAGATACCCGTATTCATTGGCTTGCGATCAAGCCTGCTTGTTTTAAATTTACGCATCACCGCTCTCTCCCCGCCTCCTGAAACGCGCCCGTCACCGGCGACAGCAAATATTCAAGAATAGTTCTCGTACCGAGGTGTATCTCCGCCGTCACCTGCATCCCCGGACTCAAGGCATGGCGCACGCCGTTGACGATGAGTTCTTGCGCTTTGAGGTCGATCAGCGCGCGGTAGGCGAAGGGTTGTCCGTTGGGGTTCTTTGCGTTGGCTTGGGCGGATTGTCCCGCGCCTTGCTGGCTGTTGTCGGTGGCATCGGCGGACAGGTTGGCTACAAGGCCATCAACCATGCCGTATTTCTGGAACTGGTAGGAGGCGAGTTTGACTTTAGTGTCTTGGCCGTTGTGGATGAAGCCGACATCTTCGTTGCTCACCCACACTTCGGCTTTGAGGATTTCGTCTTTGGGCACGAGGGTCATGAGGATGGTGCCGGGGCTGATGACGGTGCCTGCGGTGTGGGTGGCGAGGTCTTTGATGATTCCATCCTGTTGTGCTTTGAGTTCGAGCAGGCCGTTGCGGTATTGTTGTTTGGTGACTTCGGCTTGGGTTTTGTCGAGTTTGTCGCTGTTGTCGGCGCGTTCGGTTTGCAATTTCTGGCGGTAGTCGGCGGTGATTTGTTCGAGTCTGCGGGTGGATGATTCGAGGGTGGCTCGGGCGCTGGCGATGATGTGTTCTTGGGTCTTGAGGTCTTGTTCTTTTTCTATATGTTCGCGCTCTTTGTCGGTGGCGGCGAGTTTGCTGACGTAGCCGTCTTTGGCGAGGTCGGTATAGGCTTGGGCTTGTTGTTGGTAGTGCGGCAGGACTTCGACGAGCTTGGTGCGGGCTTGTTTGGCGGCGGCGAGGTCGCTTTGGGCTTTGTCGCGGGTGCTGTGTTCTTGTTCGAGGGCGGTTTGGTAGGCTTGGCGGTTGGCTTGGTATTGGGCGAGGGCTTTGCTGAAGAGTTGTTCCGGCTCGTCGGGTTGGCGGGTGAATTCTGTGTCAGTGAGTTCTGCGTCTATACGTCGCAATGCGATTTGTTTGACGAGGTAGTCGGCGTTGATGGCTTTGCCGTCGGCATCGGACATGGTGGTGTCCAGGCGCATGAGGGTTTGTCCGGCTTTGACGTGTTCGCCTTCGCTGACGAGTATCTCGCGCACCATGCCTTGCTCGAATGGCTGGACGATTTTGAGGTAGGTCTGCGGGATGAGTTTGCCTTGGGCGGTAGCGACGATGTCGAGTTTGCCAAAGGCGGCCCACAGCAAAAGCAGAAACAGCAAGAGCAACAGCAGGTACAGCATGGCGCGGGCGAAGGGTGCGGGTGGGCGGTTTTGTACTCTGAGCAGTGCGGGGCTGAAGTCTTGGGGATCTACGCTGACGATGCGGGGTTTGTGCGCTGCTTTGGCTGCCGACATCTGCTTCGTCCCTGATGATTTTTGTGTGCCTTGAGGGGTGAACCGCTGTCGGGCTTGTCATCGGAAAGTAACAGGGGGTGTAGGGATATGCAAGCAGAAATAATATCTATATCAGACCAGTTTTGCGGGCAACCCATAATGCATAAATCGCCTTCAAAGCCGCATGGGATATGGGATTTAAATATATAGGCCTGTGCGCTAATCCAGAGCTGGACGGTGGGGTACTTGGGGGTGAGGCGTTGGATTTGCCGGGTTGATTCAAGAAAATCCAATAGAAAAACTTTTTCATTCCGGCGGAGGCCGGAATCCAGATCAAACAAAAATTTCCCACGCAGTGGGACAACATTTTGGGCGTTGTCTGCTTTGCAGATTATTTTTTATTGCTGGATTCCGGCTTTCGCCGGAATGACGGAATTGGGAATATTTGAGGTGTGCTTAACGCCCTTTCCTTGAGATGCCAACAGTTCAATTACATGTTGAGCTGCTTCACTTGCCGCGCTTTTCGGGGTGAATTGTGCATAGCGCTTTGCGAAATTGTGAGCTTTGTCTTTGAAGTGTGCGCCGTTAAGCAAGGATGCAATAGCCTCGCTAATTCGTTCTTTGTTGGGAGTGCCGTCAATGAGGATGCCAGCGCCAATCGCTTCAACTCGTTTTGCGCCGAGGTATTGTTCAACCGTAGAGGGAATCGACAGGAGCGGGACTCCCTTGAGCAAAGTTGCCGCCATAACTCCAGCACTGGCGTATCCAATCAGTGCATCGGCATTCTCAAGCAATGAATCAAGTGCAATGGGTTGTTCGACTATCGAAATCAAATTACTTTGATATTTCGTTTTGAACAGCTCGGTAGCATCTGGAATCACACAGATCGCGCAGACATTTGATTCCGCAAGAGCCTCCATCACGGCAACCGTCGCTTGGTGGTGAATGCGCAAATACGCCACGATCCGATGGCTTCCGCCAGCGTGCCACGACACCTCCAACGCTTGGCTGAGGCCATGGATGGAACCCACATAGAACGCACCGTCGCGTTGACCGTAGTGGTCGAGTTCTGCGAAGGTGGTAAGAATAGGGTTGGCTGGAAACATTTCTCCCAAACGGGCATAACTTTTACCACCGAGGTGTTTGACCACAGCATTGATGTCGGCCAAAACCCTGCGCTCCGATGCCATTAGACGGTCTTCAGAGTATTGCTGCCAAGGACGGATGGTCGGCATAGGTTCGATATCGGGAGGGATTTCAAAGCCATTGCCGAGAGCGATTCCGATGCGACCCGATATGTGCGCCGCAACCAAGGAACCAGGCGCATGGTCGGCGACAACGGCATCGAACTCACCTATTGAAAATATGCTTAACCAAGCGCGAAGGTGACCTTTCAGAGCGATGCGGTCACACCAACCTTCTGCCTCAAGAAGTTCAGCATAGTTTGCTGGGGGAGCTGCAAGGTGAACTCGTCCAATGAATATGGGCGACTGAATGAAGTTGAAATGTCGAGGAGCGAGAATCTCGCTCGCAACCCTAGTGTCACGAACTGCGAAGGCGATGTCGTGTCCGGCTTCTCGCAGCAATTCAGCGACGGGTACATCCCTCGACAGATGCCCGAGGTTTGCGCCGAGCTCCCATGCAAAAAGAATACGGCTCATTGAGCGTCACCGCCAATTTCTTTGCAGTCTTTGAAGAAGCCGGAAATCATGGATGCGGCCACAGCAAAAACAGGAACAGCAAGAGCAACATGACGCGAACGAAGGGGGCTAGCGGGCGGTGTTATACCCGGAGCAGCGGGGCTGAAGTCTTGGTGATCGACGCTGACGATGCGGGGTTTGTGCGCTGGTTTGCTGGCCGTCATGCATTTTTCCCTGATGTTTTTTGTGAGCCTTGAAGGGGCGAACCGCTGTTTGGCTTGTCATCGGAAGGTAGCAGGGGGAAAGGTGTCGTGCAACCGGAAAGAATAACTATCCGACCCCACAAATCTCCCTCAAACCAGCATGGGATATAGAGGGGATATATAGGCCTCTGCTGCAATCCAGAGCTGGTTGGTGGGGTACTTGGTGAAGGAAGTTGTTATTCCCCCATATGGCCGGGTGTCTGAAGGCAAGAAGCAAGACACAACTACTGCACCTGCCCACCATTCCCCAACGCCGCCGCCACACTCGTCTGCGACACCCCCGCCTCCTCAAAGCCGAACTTCAACACTTCATCCACCAGCAATGCTTTGGGCAGTTGGTGGGTGATGAACAGCATGGTGACTTTGCCTTTGAGTTTGTTGATGGTGAGCGCGAAGTGTTCGGCGGTTTGTACATCGAGGTTGCTCACTGCTTCGTCGAAGATGAGTACGCGCGGATGTTTGAGCAGGGCGCGGGCGATGGCGATGCGCTGTTTTTGTCCGCCGGAAAGTCCCACACCATTCTCGCCCACGGTGGTTTGGTAGCCTTGCGGCAGTTGTTCGATGACGTGGTGGATCTCGGCCATTTTGCAGGCATGTACGATTTCTTCAAACCCGGCATGCGGGTTGGCGAGTTGCAGATTGTCGTAGATGCTGCCGGAAAACAAACGTGTCTCTTGCGGCACAACGCCGAAATTGGCACGCAGTTCGTTGGCGGCCAGATGGCGCAGGTCGTAACCGTCGAGCAGGATGCTGCCATCGGTCGGCCAGTAAAAACCTTGCAGCATTTTGGCCAGCGTGCTTTTGCCGCAACCGGAGGGCCCCATCAGCACGCTGAGTTTGCCCGGTTTCAAAATGAGGTTGAGGTTGTGGTACAGGTAGGGATGTTTGTCGCTGTAACGGAAGCTGACATCTTTGAGTTCGACACAGCCCCCCGCCCCGCCCTGCAAACGCGCCGGGGTGAGGCTGTAGGGTTCATTCGGCACATCCATCAAGTCGCCCAGCCGTTTGACGGCGATGCTGGCTTGCTGGAATTCCTGCCACAGTCCGGCCAAGCGCAACATGGGTTGGGTCATGCGCGAGGCGAACATCTGGAAGGCGACCAGCATGCCGATGGTGAAGCCGTCGTTTTGCATCACCAGCAACGCGCCTACCACGAGGATGGACAGTGTCATGATTTGTTCCAGCGCGTTGACGATGACATTGAAGGTATTGGAAAGCTGTTTGGTAGAAAAACTTGCAGCAAGATATTGCGCGAGGAACTCGCCGTATTTCTGCACCAGAACGGGTTCCATTTGTAACGATTTGACGGTCTCCATGCCCGCCACATATTCGGTGACGAAGGATTGGTTTTTTGCACCAAGCAGGAACTGTTCGTCCAGCCTGCTGCGCAAGGCGGGCGTAACGATAATGCTGGCGACGGTGATGATGGACATCAGCAGCAACGCGATGAGACTGAGTTGCCAGCTATACCAGAACATGACGGCAAGGAAGATGAACAGGAACGGCAGGTCGAGCAACAAGGTGACCGCCGCACCGGAAATGAATTCGCGCACGGTCTCGACACCGTGCAGACGCGCCACCAGCGTGCCGGTCGGGCGTTGCTCGAAATACGGGATGGGCAAGTGCAGCAGATGACGAAACACGTGGCTGCCGAGCACGGCATCAATACGGTTGCCGGTGTGTAACACGAAGTATTGGCGCAACCAGGTCATGGCGCTGTTGAACAACATGAACATGACCAGCCCCACGGCGATGGCGATGAGCGTGCTTTGGGTTTGGTGGACTACGACTTTGTCGATGATGACTTGGGTGAACAGCGGCGTAACCAGGCCGATGAGTTGAATGGCGAGAGAGGCAATGAGCACGTCGCGCCAGATTCGTTTGTGTTTCAGCAACTCCGGGATGAACCATTTGAATCCGAATGGGGTGGGTTCTTTCTGACCGTTGGCAGCGGCGGCGGAATCATCATCGGTCGGACTTATTTGCTGGCGGGCAATCAGCAGAATGTCGGTGCGGAAAATTTTGGTGAATTCGTCCAGCGCGATGGTCTCCGGCGCTTCCGATCCGGCACGGAAATACAACACTTGTCCGCCACCGGCTTTGATGAGCAGCGCGGGGTTGATGGGGGCGGGAGGGGGTTCGGTTGCTGGTGTTTGTTCGCCTTGCGCAGGTTCTGGTGTTGTGTTCGGTTCAGGGGCTTTCGGGTTGTTGTCGCGCAGGAAGGCGATGGCCGGAAACGGGAACTGCTCCAAAGCCGCAAGTGTCTTGGTGTCCAGATCCAACTCGCCGACTTTGAAGTCCAGTGCTTGCAGCGCATTGAGCAGCGCGGTGCGAGAATAAGGAGGCGGAAATTGCTGGCGTATGAGTTGCGGGTCGAACGGGATACGGAAGATGCGCGACAGACTGCCAATCAGCCATAGCATGTCTTGCCCCGTGTATTGCATCGCGCGCCCTTTGTGAGGTGAAGGTAAAGTCGGCGCGGATTGTTGTTGATATTGGCGGGGATTTCAAGGGGAAATAATATTTAGGCCTCGCGCAGCTAATTGCGCGGTAGTGCGCTACCAGTTTTTGATCCTGGACGAATTGAATTTTTTGAACGGGAGTTTCATTAACGAAGGTCACTGGCACGGAAAAATATTTTGCAGTTCCGTCTGCGGTGCAGGTGTTGGTCAGCACGGCAAAGTGCAAATGCGGCCCCGTTGAATATCCGGTGTTACCGGAAAGGAAAGTTTCTAATGGTTCATCCTAACTGGTCTGGTTTGCATTTGGCATTCTCGAAGACTTAATATATCCAACATGTCAGGTCGCAGAAAAAACAATCCTCTCAATCTTGAGCCTCGCGTATATGCCAAGCATGGTGCGTTTTATTACGTCCACAAAGATAACCGCTGGGAAAAACTGGGCTCTGACATCGCAAAAGCAAATGAGCTCGCCCAACTCTACAATAGCTCGCGTGGCATGTATGGCACCATGGAATATTGGTTGGACATATTCGTCGACGAATGCCAGGAGCGCGTTAAATCCGGCAGCTTATCCAGACGCACGCTGGAGGATTATCGAAACAACATTAAAGTGCTGAAAATCTATTTTGCCGCGCCAATGTCACCCATCGACATAGAACCAATTCACGTGCAGGAATATTTGGAGATATGCGCAAAAGCTGGACGACCAGTTCGCGGCAACCGAGAAAGGGCTGCGCTGTCTGCATGCATTTCATGGCTTATCCGCACTAGAAAAGTTGAGGGGCTGACAACCAACCCATGCACGCGCGCTGGCGGCATCAAGAGGAACCCAGAACCTAAGTCAGAGCGCCACGCCATTCACAAAAAATGCCACGATGTTTTAGAAACCGTTCCCGAAGCAGTACATGCACTCGTGGAATTCACTTAACATTTTAGAACACCGGGAAGACCATTTATTTCACTGGATCATCGCCAATTTAGCATCTCCATGCGCTGCCAAAGATGCCTCTGAAACGCCCTAAAATTCGTGTGGTAGAATGCATAAAACAGCGATTTATCTTTGGCAGGGTCTGCATCTAGATCAAGTATTGGCGCGGGTTTACAGCAGTTTTTAGTGCCTGACTGTTAATCCGCAGGTCCCTGGTTCGAGTCCAGGTCGGGGAGCCAAAATGACGAAGGGTTGGCAGTTTCTGCCAACCCTTTTTTCTTTGCGACGAGGCAAATTATGTGCGGTATCTGCGGCGAATTACGTTTCGACAAGCAAACTCCCGATCCCGACGGCATCAAACGCATGATGTCGTCCCTCGCCCGGCGCGGCCCGGATGCCGAGGGCATTTACGGCAACAACATGCTGGCATTCGGCCATCGGCGCTTGTCCATCATCGACCTATCCGAACATTCCAAACAGCCGATGCTGGACGAAGCCCTGCATCTGGCGCTGGTCTTCAACGGCACCATCTACAACTACAAAGAATTACGCGCCGAACTGGTCGAATTGGGCTACGACTTTTTTTCCGAAGGCGACACCGAAGTCATTCTCAAGGCATATCACGCGTGGGGCGAACAATGTGTTGAACGTTTCTATGGCATGTTCGCCTTCGCATTGTGGGACATGCGCGACCAGACTTTATTTATGGCGCGCGACCGTTTCGGCATCAAGCCGCTGTATTACGCCTTCGATGGCGCATCGCTGCGCTTCGCCTCCACGCTGCAAGCCTTGCTGGCGGCGGGCAACGTCGATACCAGCATCGACCCAATTGCGTTACATCACCACCTCACGCTGCACGCCGTCGTACCCGCGCCGCGCACCTTGCTCAACGGCGTGAAGAAAATTCCGCCCGCCAGTTGCATGAGCTTTACCGCGACCGGCGAAGTCAAACATCGCCGCTACTGGTCATTAGATGCGACGCGCCCCGCCGCTGCCTTGAGCGAACAGGATTGGCTGGCTGCCACGCGTCACGTGCTGGGCAAAGCGGTGGAGCGCCATCGCTTGGCCGCCGATGTGCCGGTGGGCGTACTGCTTTCGGGCGGATTGGATTCCAGCTTGATCGTCGGTCTGCTGGCCGATCACGTGCAGGATTTGCACACGTTCTCCATCGGCTTCGAGGACATAGGCGGCGATGCGGAGAAAGGTGACGAGTTCGAATATTCCGATCAAGTCGTGCAGCGCTACCACACGCGCCACCACAAATTCCTGATCCCCAATAGCGAAGTGTTGCAGCGTTTGCCGGAGGCAGTGCGCTGCATGTCCGAGCCGATGGTGAGTCAGGACAACATTGCGTTTTATTTGCTGGCGGAAAAAGTATCGCAGGAAGTGAAGGTCGTGCTGGCCGGACAAGGCGCGGACGAAGTGTTCGGCGGCTATTTCTGGTATCCGCAAATGTTGGCCGCACAAGGTTCTGCCATAGAAAAATTCCGCGACCATTATTTCGACCGCGACCATGCCGAATATCTGGAAACCGTGGATAGCCGTTATCACACGCCCGATGTCAGCAGCGAACTGGTGCAGCGCGAATTGTCCCAATCACACGCGGATACCTTCCTCGATCAAGTGTTGCGTTTCGATGTGACCACGCTGATCGTAGATGATCCGGTCAAACGCATGGACAACATGAGCATGGCGTGGGGACTGGAAGCGCGCGTCCCGTTCCTCGATCACGAATTGGTCGAGCTCGCGGCACGTATGCCGCCCGAATTGCGCCTCAAAGAAGGCGGCAAATTCCCGCTCAAAGCCATCGCGCGCGGCCTCATCCCCGACTCCGTGATCGACCGCCCCAAAGGCTACTTCCCCGTCCCGGCGCTGAAATACGTGCGCGGCGAATTCCTGCAATTCATGAAAGAAGTGTTGTTGTCGGATGCTTGTCTGCGCAGAGGATTATTCAATCGCAGCTACGTGGAAAAATTGCTCGCCGCCCCCGAAGCTCATTACACGCGCCTCAACGGCAACAAACTGTGGCATCTCGCGCTGCTGGAATTCTGGTTGCAGCAAAACGTTGATCCTTTTGCTTAACGCATTGAAATTTTCGCAAGTTATCATCAATTAAGTTTTGTGATATTCACGCCCCCTTCTCGGCAATAAATTCCCGAACGGGAAATTCCCCTTGCGGAATCGCTGGTTCTGCCCAATAATTTCCCGAACGGGAAAACTATGTCCACTATTCGCACTTCTCAACAACTCGGTCAGGCACTTCGCGCTGCCCGCAAACAACTCGGCTTGACGCAGTCTCAGCTTGCGTTGGCGGCGGGGGTTGGGTTGCGCTTCATTGTTGATCTGGAAGCGGGCAAGCCCACATTGCGGCTCGAAACGGTCTTGCGTGTGATCGAGGCGCTCGGCGGTGAAATCAACTTGAGCGGCTTGCCAGTCGCTAACGGGGACAGCGGCCATGGCGCATGAGCTTGAAGTCTGGTTGTTTGCCGAACGTATTGGCACTTTGGCGCTGATCGAAGGCCGACTCAACTTTGCGTATGCAGATGAATGGCTGAAGCAGCCAAAGGCGGTTGCGCTGTCATGCTCGCTGCCTTTGCAGAAAGAGTCTTTCGACGACCACAAAACGCGGCCATTTTTTGCGGGGCTGTTGCCTGAAGGTCGGATGCGCCGTTTGATCGCGCAGCAATTTCAGGTTTCAGGGCAAAACGATTTCGCCTTGCTGGATCACATTGGCGGCGAGTGCGCCGGGGCGGTCACTTTTGTGGAGCCGGGGCAATCTCTGCGCCTTCCCGTCCATGGCGGTGAAGTGCAATGGCTGAGCGATGAAGAGGTAATCGCCCTGCTGGATGAATTGCCCCGCCGCCCGATGCTGGCCGGTAAAGATGGTTTGCGCCTCTCTCTGGCCGGTGCGCAGGACAAACTGCCGGTGGTGGTGGAAGGTAATCGGATTGGCTTGCCCCTCAACGGCACACCCAGTTCACACATTCTGAAACCGGCGATTCAAGCCGTCGAAGACAGCGTAAGCAACGAAGGTTTTTGTTTGGCTTTGGCAGAAGCTATGCAACTCCACCCCGCCCGCTCGCGCATTCACTCGATTCTGGGTCGCCGCTTCTTGCTGGTTGAACGCTACGACAGAACGCACAACGCAACGGGGCGCGTTGAACGGCTGCATCAGGAAGATTTTTGCCAGGCGCTGGGCGTGGTGCCCGAAATGAAATACCAGAATGAAGGTGGCCCGGATCTGACACAGTGCTTTGATCTCGTGCGCCGTGTCACGCGCCCCAGCGCGCCACAGGTGCTGCGTTTGCTCGACTACGTGGTGTTCAACGCGCTGATCGGCAACCATGACGCACATGCCAAAAATTTCTCGCTGCTGTATGCGGGCAAGTCCCCCATTCTCGCGCCGCTCTACGACACGTTATCGACGGCGGTGTACGCTAGCCTCACCCCAAAAATGGCGATGAAACTCGGCAGCAAATACAAGTTCAGTGAAGTGCAGGCACGGCACTGGGAAGAGTTTGCGCAGGCGACCGGACTGTCTGTGGTGCAGACCCGCAAACGCATACTGGCACTGGCAAGGAAACTGCCGTTGACTGCTCGCACGCTTCAATCCGCACCGGAAGCCGGATTTGCCAGCAATACTTTGATCGAGCAAATCATCACCCTCATTGAACAACGCGCCACATTGACGATAAAACGGCTGACACATCCCGCCGCTGAGACTGCACCCTGAAATTATCCAAAGTTGGACAAGCTGAAGAAAAAATGGGAATTTCAAAACACAGCTTGCCCGCAAGGCAGTAAATACGGGCATCTCCATGAAGTGTATGACGTAGATGCCCTATTGGCGCGCATCTTCACGCGGTGGTGTTTTCAAAAAACCCTCATCGACACCAAAACCGATGAATTCGCAAAATGAAAAAGGGGGGCTGAGTTTTACTCCTTCCCCTTCAGGGGGAAGGTTGGGATGGGGGTGGGGTTGAATTTCGCGCAACAGCATCACCACACCCCATCCCCACCCTAACCCTCCCCTTGAAGGGGAGGGGATAAAGTCTTGCATTGACACGCCCCGCCGCGCTCCCATACAGTTCGCCCCACTTGCAGATTTACTGAACGCACATCGCCCGCACGCACGGCGCGGGGCTCACGGCGAAATCCCCAGAATAGGAGCTGGCGCAAGGCGACACAACCGCACAGCGGGAGTCGCCAGCATTCGGACTTTTCGATTAAGGGGAAACATTTGTCTCAACCTCCAGCCAACAACCCGCTCTCCGCCAGCGAACCCTGGAACCTCGTGGCCGACGGCTACGCCGAAACCACCATGCTCGTGTTCGAGCAATTCGCCGACGAAGCCATCGCCGCCAGCAAACTCAAACCGAATTCCACCGTGCTCGATGTCGCCTGCGGACCGGGCACATTGGCGCTGCGGCTTGCACAGCACGCAGCGCAAATACACGGCATCGACTTCTCCGAATCCATGCTCGCCGTGTTCCGCCACAAGATCGAACAAGCCGGACACCGCAACATCGCCCTGCACTGCGGCGATGCGCAGACCCTGCCCTATGCGGACGAAACCTTCGATGCCGCCTTCTCCCTGTTCGGCCTCATGTTCTTCCCCGACAGGCAACGTGGCTTCGCCGAAATCTACCGCACCCTCAAACCGGGCGGCAGCATCGCCATCACCAGTTGGGCACCCGTGGACCAATCGCCCGCCATGCAAACCATGTTCGGCGCATTACGCACCATCAACCCCGACCTGCCGCAACCGCAACGCTCCGTCACCACACTGGAAAACCCCGA
>JAGVNQ010000324.1 GCA_020053195.1 Sideroxydans sp. | reverse complement strand
AATGCTCGCCAGCAAACACGGCGACAGCGCGTTGTATTGCAAGGTTTGCGCCGCGTATCGGTCCGCTTCGTTTTCCATGTCGCGCGAATATTTGGCTTGCATGACCACGGCGGGAACGGTCGTCAGCAGCGAGCTGACATCGCCCAAGTACCAAGTCATGACCAAGCCGACAGCAGAGCTTTGCAGCACCATGCGCATGGCGTGGCGGCGTTCGACGTGGCCGCGTTCGTGCGCCAGCACGGCGATGATTTCGCTATCGTCCTGGGTCAACGCGACCAGTTCGTCCAGCATCACGATGGTGCCATCCGGCAGCGCAAAGGCGTTGGCTCCCATGCCCGGCGAGCTGCGGAACACGATGCGGTACGGCAGATGGGTTTGTTCAGACGGGTTGAGCCGCGCGTAAGCCGCGCTTAGTTGCTGCTGGCGTGCGGCATCCAGCTTGCTCGGTTGCAGCAGAAATCTGTCCAGCGTCTCCAGCGAGGATTCACCCATTTTTTGCAGCACCGTGGCGGGCACGCGCATGGCGATCACTTCCGCCCCCCACGGCAACAGGTAACGATAGGCGGCCACGAGCGTTATCACGATCAGCGCAGCCGCAAACAGCGCCCAGCCCAGATGGTGGTGCAACACATCCAGCCAGCCCGGTTGCACACCCAGCGGCTCCAGCATGGCATCCAGCGCCGCGTGGTCGGTGACTTCGCAGTGCCCGCCCCGCGCGAAGGTTAGCAGGCGCGGCGTGTTACCCAGACGCTCGGAGATGTTCACTTCATGCAGCGGCCAGCGCAGCTCAAGATCCGCATTGCGCAGCAGCAGGTCTTGTCCATTCAATGACAAACTCACCGCTTGCGCGGAGGCTGTTTTGCCGTCGAAGTAGCGTGCGTTCACCACGTTACAGCGATATATCCACGTCGAACATTTCGGCGGTTTCTTCGCCTGTGGCGCTGGTCGCCTGCTCTTGCCCGGCGACGAATTCGGCCAGATCGCCTTGCGCCATCAGGCTCATGTTTTCCAGCTTGTAGCGCAGCATGCGCACCGTAGCAAAAGGAATGAACAAGCCGAGAGTGAGCACGATGCCCAACAGATTGGTGAAGCTGATCCACAGATACGGACGCACTTCCAATTTACTCTGGATGGTGTGTTCGCCCAGCGTGGTTGAATTCCAGATCAGGTTGGGCAAAGCCACCGCAAAATAGGCCATGATGAACAGGAAGGCGACAGGCAGCAGCGCCAGCAAAAACGGCATGCCGGCAGCGGAAAATATTCCGGCAAACAATCCCGCCAACAATCCCATTCCCAGCATTTTTCCATAGACCCCGTAGAAACTTTTCACCGGCGCATCGAAGTTGAAGAATGTGTCGCCGAACTGGCTGTTGCAGTGCTGGTATTGCTTGATGCGCTGGTGGGTGAACGGCGCGAGCAGATACAGGGTGACCACCGAAAGAATTGGGAACAGCAGAAACACGGTATAAGCACCGCCATCGCTTCCGGCAAACCCGAAACGCAAGCCGCGATAGCTGCTGTTGTAGAGTTTGAAACGCAACGAACGCACAATCATCCACGGCATTACCACCGCAATCATCAGCGCGATGACGATGCCCAACGCCGGACTCATGCGCACTGCCACGGAATAAACCATCAACATGACGAAGGCGATGATGCGGCCCTTTAGAATGGCTTTCGGCGTGCCGTGAAAGTCGAAACTGGCATCGGCCAGCCGCGTGTTGCGGTAAAAATATTGCAGGCGGCGCACCTTCGCCCACGCGCTGTAAATGCCCAGCGTGAGAATGGTCAACAGCAGATTGACGATCCAAATCTTGAAGTATTCCCAGCCGTTGCCGGTGAATTCAAAAGCGTGTTCTTGCTGTTGCTGCATTTGCATAATGCCCCCTTGCTTCAGATCAAGAAAACCGGCGTTGAATCAACCGGCGCAGCGCTCCTCCCCTAGCAGCGCCCGCGCACTATAACCGCCCGTTTGCGCCAAGGCCATTGTCTTGACGGCCTATATGTTTTTTTAAAGCATCAGTCATTCTGGCGAAAACCCATAAGCACACACTTATCCAATTCCTCCCCCTTCAAGGGGGAGGCTAGGTGGGGGATGGGGGTATTCCGTAAAACTTAACCCCATCCCCACCCCAACCCTCCCCTTGAAGGGGAGGGAGATGGGCATTATCTGGTAAAAAAAAGGGCAGCCAAAGCTGCCCTAAACGAGAGAGAACAACAAACAGTTTTAGTCTTCCCAATCCGGGAAATTCGGAATGCGCACGGTGTCTTCGTCGAATATGCCTTTGTCGGCCTGAGTGTGGCAGGCATCGCAATAACTCAGCGACTTCACATCCTTGTTGCCCTTGATCATCTTCTCGGGAATGTCGTGGTGTTTGCGTTTGATGTAGCGCACTTCGGTGATACGCAGCGGCGCTTCCACGCCTTCGGTGGCGATGGCGATTTTGCGCGCGCGTTTGTAGAAGGATTTTTCGGCGGAATTTTCCATCACGTATTTTGTGATTTCAGCCAGCGTGTCCTTGTCCAGTTCGGCGTTTTCGCCGAAGTGGTCGGCCAGCGCTTTTTCGTCCATCAGCTTGGCCCACGATTTTCCGGGCAACAATCCCGGCTGATAGGCGAAGTGGCAGGAGCCGCATTCTTCCTTGTATTGAGCGTTCTCCACCGGGTTCACTTCTTTTTGGCGGAACGGGTTGATGATCGCTTGCCAGATATTTTCTTCCGCCTGCGCCACACCGCTCACACACAACAAGCCCGCCAGCAAGGCGACCGCTTTAAATTTCTTCAACATCGTTTTTCTCCTGAATTATTGGGCCAGCAGAAAAGTCAGAAAATCGGTCTTTTCCTGCGCGCTGCATTCGCGTCCCAGCACATCTTTACAATTGCGCTTGAACCATTTTTCGATTTTTTTCTCGTCGGTGAAACGTTCAGCATTGGCGCTCGGTGCCATCGGCTTGATGACTTTATGGGTCTTGTGATGTTCGCCGGATTTGCTCAAGTCCGCGCCGTGGCAAGTGGAGCACGACATCATTTGTCCTTCTTCGCCTTTGGCTTCCTTGGTCCAGTCCGCTTTGCCCTTTGCCGCATCCGCTTTGCCCGCACCTGCGGCTTTGTAGCTTGCCAGCAAGGCATCACTGGCCGGTGTGGCGAAAGCGGCGGTAGAAACAAATAAAGCGGAGCAACACAAGATAGAGATAATTTTGTTCATGATTTTTCCTTTGTTTACCAAGTGAGTTTGATTGCGGCCACCATGCCCAGCGCGCCCAGTTCCGCCACGCCCGCGTGGCTGACCTCGGTGCTGGAATTGGCCGATTTGTTGACGGCGTAAGCCATCATCGCCGCGCCGGTCACACCCAGCAACACGTGCAAGTTGTCCGGGTCGGTGAAACCGTCTTCCATGTGGAAATCGTCCCAATGCACCAGCAGACCGGAAACGATGGTCGCCGCCGCCAACGCGACAGTGGCCTTGGCCAGCTTGGCGTGCGTGCCGTTGGTTTCGCGCGGAGGTTGCGGTCCGGTACAGTTGCTTTCGCAGCCTTCGTCCGGCGCGGTCATCGCGGTCAGTCCGGCGGCGGCGATGGTGGCCAGCCCCAGTGCGAAGTGCGTGTTGCTGCCGCTCAACAGCGGCGGTTCAAATTCCTGCTTGGGCGCGGCAACGGCGGCGGGCGCATTGGCTTTTTTTACCAGCACGTCGCTTTCGTTGGCGGCCAGCAAAATTACACCCGCATTGCGCACATAAGTTTGCGAAGGCACGGACAGGTCGAGCGCATTTTCCTGCGCCTGCACTGTACCGCCCCACGCCAGCAACAGCACGCTGGCAACCCGCATCATTGATCGGTGACTTCCTCGCATCGATTCCTCCAGTTTTTATAGTGAAAATTAGTGCTGCGTCGAATTCGGTGTAACTACTTTCTTCATTCCGGTCAGCATCGCTCTGACCAGATTTTCCTTGTGCTGCAAGCTGCCCGAGAGCACGCCCAGCAAATGCAGCGGAACCAGCAGCAAAGCGGCATGCACCAACAAACTGTGCGCATGGCGGAAGAAATAACTGGCTTCATCGCTCACGCGGTTGGCGAGAAACAACAGCGGGCCGTCAAAATCGATCACCGACAAGGTCACCACCCCGGTCACCGAAGACAGCACCAGCAAGGCCAGCATCGCAAACACCATCAGCGCGCCCGCCGGGTTGTGCCCGTAATAATGCGCGGGCTGTCCGCCGCGCATGGCTTTCATATAAGTCAGCGTTTCCTGCGGGGAAAAGAGGAACGATTTGAAGCGCGCATAACGGCTGCCCGCGAAACCCCAAAATAACCGGAACAACACCAGCGCGCTCAGGAAATATCCGAGCAACACATGCAAATCCATAATATGAAATTCGGCCAACAGATAGGCCAACGAAAAGCCCACTACCAATGACCAGTGGAACAGCCGCAGTGGCACATCCCACACTTTCACCTGCTCGATATTTTTATCCATTGTGTGCATCAAGAATATTTACGGGCGCGATACAAAAATCCTGCCAAACGAAACCGGCGCGGATTCTAGCTGAAACCAAATTTCGCTTTCTTAAATCAGGCTTAAGGTAAAAATTTTTAACCGCCTTGGCGGCAGGGCTTTTGCACTATCAGGCGGAAAAATTTATTCGTTCTTTTGCCGCAAACTCAGCTCGAATTCATGTACCGGCAACGGCTTGCCGAACAGGTAGCCCTGGAACGAATGGCAGCCGCGCAGATCGAGAAAATCCTGTTGCTCGGCGGTCTCCACCCCTTCCGCGATGACGTGCAAGCCCAGCGCGCGCGTCATGGCGATAATGGAATGCACGATGGCGGCATCGTTGGGGTCGCTGATGATGTCGCGCACGAAGTTCTGGTCGATCTTGATCTGGTCCAGCGGTAGCCGTTTCAGGTATTGCAGCGAGGAGTAGCCGGTGCCGAAATCGTCGATGGAAAAACTGATGCCCAACTGTTTGAGCTCCAGCATTTTGACGATCGTTTCTTCCACGTTTTCCAGCAGGATACTTTCGGTCAGTTCGATTTTGAGTTGCGCGGGACGCGCGCCGGTTTCTTGCAATATGCGGCGCACTTGTTCCACAAAATCCGCTTTGCGAAATTGCCGCGCGCTGACGTTGACGGCCAGCGTCAAGTGGCCGGCCAACGCGCTGTGCTGCCATGTATTGAGCTGCACGCAGGCGCAGCGCAACGCCCACAACCCCAGCGGCACAATCAGCCCCGATTCCTCCGCCAGCGGGATGAACTGCGCGGGCGGTATCTCACCGTGAAGCGGATGTTGCCAGCGCATCAGCACCTCGGCCCCGAAAGGACTGCCGCGCGCATCGACCTGTATCTGGTAATGCAGGCTCAGTTGTCCCAAATGCAGCGCCTGCTCCAGCTCCGCTTCCAGCTCGATGCGCGCGTTGATGAGCGCCTGCATCGCCGGATCGTAAAAACGCACTGTGTTGCGCCCCGCATGTTTCGATTGGTACATGGCGATGTCGGCATGTTTCAGCAGCGTGTCGGTGCTTTCCGCGTGCCCGCAAAACATCACCACGCCCACGCTGGGCGAACTCTGATATTGGTGACCGTTCAGCAGATAACGCTCGCTCAGCGTGCTGCGGATTTTTTCCGCCACCAACTCGGCCTGCGTGGCCGCCTCTTGCTCCGAGCAACTCAACCCTTCCAGCACCACCACGAATTCGTCGCCGCCCAGACGCGCCACGGCATCGCCCGCGCGCATCGCGTTCGACAAACGGTCGGCCACGTCGCGCAGCAACTGGTCGCCGATATCGTGCCCTTTGGTATCGTTCAGTTTTTTGAAATGATCCAGATCGAGCAGCATCAGCGCGCAATACTGGCCGCTGCGGGCGCTGACCGTCTGCGCGTGTTGCGCGCGCTCCATCAGCAGGCGACGGTTGGGCAGTTGGGTGAGCGAGTCGTAAAACGCCAACTGGTGGATGTGCTGTTCTTTTTCGCGGCGCTCGGTGATGTCCAGAAAAGTCACCACCGCGCCGATCACGCGCCCCGCCTTGACGATGGGGTGAGACCAGTATTCGACCGGCACCGCGACCCCGTCACTGCGCCAGAACACTTCCTGGTCGGTATGCGCCGATTGGTTGAATCTGAACGACCGGTACATAAGGCAATCGTTCGCCGGATACGGCTGTCCGTCGGCGAGCGAATGGTGGATCAGCGTGTGGATGTGTTTGCCCAGCACCTCGTCCTCATGCTCGTAGCCCAATATCTTCAGGAAGGCCGCGTTGACGAAATTGCATTTGCCCCGGACATCCACGCCGTACATGCCCTCGAAGATCGAGTCCATCATGCGTTGCAGGTTATCCTGCGACTCCTGCAAGGCTTTCTGCGCCGCCTTGCGCTCGCGGATGTCGCGCAGCGAGCCGTAAATACGCTCGTTCGGCAACAACACGGCGTTCAATTCCAGCGGAATTTTGATGCCCTGTTTGCTGATGAGGCGCACTTCAAACACGTGGCGCTTACGCGAGGAAACCACTTGTTCACCGGCCTCTCTGTAAGCGGCGCGATACGCTTCCGGCACGAGATCGAACACGGTCATGCGGCACAATTCTTCGCGGCTGAAGCCCAGCAGGTTCAGCACGTTGTCGTTGACGTAAACGATGTGTCCGTTTTTCTCGGTGAGGAACACCGCGTCCGGCGCGTTCTGCAACGTCATACTCAACCGTTCTTCGCTTTCGCGCAGCGCGTCTATCATCGCCGAGGCTTCTTGTTCACTGCGATCCAGCAGCGACATGTGCAAACGTTCGAGCTGCGCCAGCTCGCGCGCATTTTTGCGCCCCATGCGCTGGTCGAACAAACTGGCCAGCAAGCCGCCGCCGAACAACATCAGCGCGGTCATCGCCAGCAAAATCGCCATCAGGCTGGGTTCGATGCGCAAGGCATCCACCCGGCATACCGCATCGGGCGCGAGATGCAAGCCCAGCATGGCGGTGTAGTGCATGGCGGAAATGGCCAAGCCCATCACCAGCGCGCCCAGGATGGAACGCGGCAACACATCCAGCTTGATCCAATCGTCGCGCCACATGATAAACAGCGCACCCCACGACGCGGCGACCGCTATCGCCACCGACAACGCGAACAGCGCGGGATCGTAACTGATGTCGGGCGACATCTTGAGCGCGGCCATACCCAGATAATGCATGGAGCTGATGCCGACCCCCATCAGCAATCCGCTGAGCAGAATGCTGCGCAAGCCGACCTTCTTGTCGCGCAACACGCGAAAACCCCACAAGGCGGCGATGACGGCGGGCACGAGCGAGAGCAGGGTCAACGACAAATCGTAGCCGACCGGCACGGGCAAATGAAACGCCAGCATGCCCACAAAATGCATGGTCCAAATCGCCACGCCCAAGGTGCTGCCGCCCGCCACCATCCACCACGTCGCGGTGCGCCCGCTGTTTTCGCGCATGCGCCGCGCGTGCGTCAACGCCGTGTACGAGCCGAGCGTGGCAACGAACACGGAAAGCAAAACCAGCGGAATATTCCAGACAACGGGCACGGCATTTCTTTCGCATAAATCAGGTGGCGCATGCTATCCGAACAGGCTGGATTTGTATGCGAAAAACTTTTGTACAACGGGCAGGAGTTTCCCATAAAACCTAAGCCGGAAAAGCCGGGACCAAAATAAGCCCCCCATCCCCCTCCTAACTTCCCCCTTGAAGGGGGAGGAACCTTGCTCCCTCCCCTTCAAGAGGAGGGCTGGGGTGGGGATGGGGTGTCATTTCGCAACAAAATATTGTCACGATTTGACATCATTTGACTGATTAGTTTGGCTGGGAAATTGTTGGGCACGCTGCGCTTTGCCCAACCAACTGTTTGCCGTCTCAAATAATATTTCACTCACCCCACCTCATGAAGAAGCGCATGGATAGGGCATCTACGTCTTGCGATTGATGGAGATGCGCGTATTTATTGGCTTCGCGCGTAGGTGCATATTTCAAAATGCCGCATCACCCCGTTTTTCCGGTTTCGTTGCGAAGGGATATACTCACGCCACTTTCTCGCCCCACACTTCGGAGGAATTATCATGTCCCATAACCTGTTTAATTCTCACCAATTCTTCACCCCTGCCTCGGGTCAACCATCCGTTTTTTATTCGCTGCCCGCGTTGCAAGCCGCAGGCATTGGCAACATCGCACGTCTGCCGGTCTCCATCCGCATCGTGCTGGAATCGGTGCTGCGCAATTGCGACGGCAAGAAAGTGACCGAGCAGCATGTACGGCAACTGGCGAACTGGCATCCGAACGCAATGCGCACCGAAGAAATTCCATTCGTGGTGGCGCGCATTGTGTTGCAGGATTTCACCGGTGTGCCGCTGCTGGCCGACCTCGCCGCCATGCGCGATGCCGCAGCCGCAATGGGCAAAGATCCGAAAATTATCGAGCCGCTCGTGCCGGTGAATCTGGTGGTGGATCACTCGGTGCAGGTGGATTATTACAACCGCCCCGACGCGCTGAAGCTGAACATGGAGCTGGAGTTCGAGCGCAACAGCGAACGCTACCGCTTTTTGAAATGGGGCATGCAGGCGTTCGATACGTTCAAGGTTGTGCCGCCCGGCATCGGCATCGTGCATCAGGTGAACCTCGAATATCTGGCGCGCGGCGTGCTGCAAAAAGACGGTGTGACTTATCCCGACACACTGGTCGGCACCGATTCGCACACCACCATGATTAACGGCATCGGTGTGGTCGGCTGGGGCGTGGGCGGCATCGAGGCGGAAGCGGGCATGTTGGGGCAGCCGGTGTATTTCCTCACGCCGGACGTGGTGGGTGTGCATCTCAAAGGCAAACTGCGCGAAGGCGTGACGGCAACCGACCTGGTGCTGACGGTGACCGAGTTGTTGCGCAAACAAAAAGTGGTGGGCAAGTTTGTCGAATTTTTCGGCGCGGGCACTGCCGCGCTCACCGTGCCCGACCGCGCCACCCTCGCCAACATGGCACCGGAATACGGCGCGACCATGGGCTTCTTTCCGGTGGATGAAATCACCGTCAACTACATGCGCAACACCGGACGCACTAATGATGAAGTGGATGCCTTCGAGTCTTATTTTAAAGCGCAAAATTTGTTCGGCATCCCGCAAGCTGGCGACATTGATTACAGCAGCGTGGTGGAACTCGATTTGAACAGCATCGAACCCTCGCTGGCCGGCCCGAAACGTCCGCAAGACCGCATCGCGCTGTCGAAAATGAAAGAGACCTTCAACACGCTGTTCAGCAAACCCGTGACGGAAAACGGCTTCAACAAATCCGCCGCCGAATTGCACCAGCGTTACACCACCGCCCTGCCCGACCGCAGCAACGCGGTGTGCGTGCCGATCTCCGGCGGCGGCACACAAGACAACGCAAAATATCGCACCGAAATGTCCATGACGGATGAACATCCCACCGCCTCGGTGCGCTGCGAAACGCCCGACGAAATGCTGCCCCCGGTCGAAATCGGCCACGGCGACGTGCTGATCGCCGCGATTACATCCTGCACCAACACCTCCAATCCCGGCGTGCTGCTGGCGGCAGGTCTGCTGGCGAAGAAAGCCGTGGCCAAAGGCTTGCGCGTCAAGCCGCACATCAAAACCTCGCTCGCTCCCGGCTCGCGCGTGGTCACCGATTATCTGACCAACGCGGGGCTGCTCGAACCCCTGCAACAACTCGGCTTCTCGCTCGCCGCTTACGGCTGCACCACCTGCATCGGCAACTCCGGCCCGCTGGATGCCATGCTGGAAGAGACCATCGTCAAACACGATTTGATCGCCGCCGCCGTCCTCTCCGGCAACCGCAATTTCGAAGCGCGCATCCACGGCAACATCAAAGCCAACTACCTCGCCAGCCCGCCGCTGGTGGTCGCCTACGCCATCGCGGGCAGAATGAATATCAACCTCGACACAGAGCCGCTAGGCATTGGCCGCGACGGCCAAGCGGTGTATCTGAAAGACATCTGGCCGAACAGCGCCGAAGTGCAAACCGTGATGAAGTTCGCCTCCGACCCAGCGGTGTATCAACGTTTGTACGCCGACCTCACCAAAGATTTGCCGCTATGGAACGCCATCGCCGCACCCGTCGGCGACCTATACCAATGGGACAACTCCACCTACATCGCCCGCCCGCCATTCTTTGATTCATTTCCTGTAGGAGCGGCTTTAGCCGCGAATGGCCTTCGCCAGCAAGCTGGCTCCTACAATAGAACCGAGTTAACTCTGTCAAACATCTATGGAGCCAAAGCCCTCGCCCTCTTCGGCGACTCCGTCACCACCGACCACATCAGCCCCGCAGGCAGTTTCAAACCCACCACCCCCGCCGGGCAATATCTGCAAATCCATCACGTCGCCGCGAAAGACTTCAACAGCTACGGCTCACGTCGCGGCAACCACGAAGTCATGATGCGCGGCACCTTCGCCAACGTGCGCATCAAAAACCTCATGCTGCCGCTGAAAGACGACGGCAGCCGCATCGAAGGCGGCCACACCTTGTACCAAGGCGAGCAAATGCCAATCTACGATGCCGCGATGAAACACATCGCCGACGGCACACCGACCGTCATCTTCGCGGGCGAAGAATATGGCACAGGTTCATCGCGCGACTGGGCGGCCAAAGGCACACAACTGCTGGGCGTAAAAGCCGTCATCGCCAAAAGCTACGAACGCATCCACCGCAGCAACCTGGTCGGCATGGGCGTACTGCCGCTGCAATTCAAAGACGGCGACAGCATCGCCAACCTGAACCTGAACGGCGACGAAACTTTCGACTTGCTCGGCATCGACGAGAATTTAAAACCGCAACAAGACGTGACGCTCACCATCACACGCCGCGACGGCAGCAGACAAAATGTTGAACTGCTGCTGCGCATCGACACACCAATTGAAGTGGACTACTACCGTAGCGGCGGGATATTGCCGTATGTGTTGGGGGAGTTGGTGGGGTGAGGTTTTTGAAGTGACTATGTGCCAAGAACAGAATTCTGCAATGCGCACACTGCACTTACGTGGCGCATTTTTCGATCTCTGAGATCAATTTCGGCAAGCGCTTCGACAGAAAATTTTTGTTCTTGATGCTGACTTGTAGCATCTCTGGAAGAATTGCCGAATATATCTCCGCCCCATGCTTCCTGGCAAAGATACCGGCAGGACTGCGGGCAGTTTCGGCTATCTTTTCAATCGCCTTGATTGCGATTCCTTCATCGCGTTTGATCGCCTCAAGAATGTATCGTCTAGCGACTTCGATCGAAAGTTCGATCTGCCGAAGCCCATTCCTGTTTTGCTTTGCTTGAATTCCGCGATAGTTCTCAACGCGGCTTATCAGGACATCCAAGGGATGCATCACGAAAAAAATATTGCCTTCGACAGAGGCCTCTACGGCGCGGGTACGCACCGCTTCAGAATCAAGGTTGCCTATCCGGTGGATGACATCAATGTTCATGAAGGTCTTGGTCGCATCGTCTATGACGAAGACCTGCCCGCACAAAATGGTTATGGCTTTCTGAGGAGGGTATAAAGCTTTTCCAGAGATGATGCCTGCCAAAATTTTCACATGGTCGCGCTTGCCAAGAAAATCTGCATCACGGCTAACATAGGCTTCATCCTCGCCTGTTGGCGGAGTTGCATCTATCGAATAATGCTCGACCCAGAAAGCCAAGGCTTGGCCGCCAACCAGAATGAGGTCGCCGGGAATATGGGAAAGAAGTTGAAGGACAACTTCTTTGCTGATCGGAACTTCGGTCAGTCCGGCAGGTTCAGAACTCTTCATTCTTGAACTTGACCGCCGACTTCAGCCCCTTGAACATAGAAGCATCAGTAGCTTTTGCCCGACCCTGACTGACTGCCTTGGCAAATTCCGCGCGGCGGCTGTTTTTTTCTACGGCGGACGTATCCTGAATGAACCCCTGCACACCGGACAATTCACGAAAATATTCAGCCGAGACCAATACAACCGAATCGCGCCCGTTTTTCGTGATGGCGACAGCCTTCTCGGCCAGTGCCAAATCGATCACCTGTCCAAGTCGGTTCTTTGCTTCTTTAGCGGTCACAGTTTGCATGAAGCAAGAATAGCTAAAGCAGCTACTTTTTACAAGGCTGATTCAGTCCCCGTCCCGGCTTGGTTTGGCTTGGCTCGCGCCGTGGCAACCACGAGGTGAAGATGCGCGGCACTTTTGCCAACGTGCGTATCAAAAACCTCATGCTGCCGCTCAAAGACGACGGCAGCCGCGTCGAAGGCGGCTACACCTTGTACCAAAGCGAACAAATGCCGATCTACGATGCCGCAATGAAATACATCGCCGACGGCACACCCACAGTCATCTTCGCGGGCGAAGAATATGGCACAGGTTCATCGCGCGACTGGGCCGCCAAAGGCACACAACTCCTCGGCGTAAAAGCCGTCATCGCCAAAAGCTACGAACGCATCCACCGCAGCAACCTCGTCGGCATGGGCGTACTGCCCCTGCAATTCAAAGACGGCGACAGCATCGCCAGCCTGAATTTGAACGGCGACGAAACGTTTGACTTGCTCGGCATCAACGAAAAGTTAAATTACCTCCGGCAAAGCCGGAGGCTTATTAGGTGCCCCCCTCAAAGGGGCTGTAAAACCTTGAGCCGCCCAAGGCGGCTGAATTTTCTCCTTCCCCTTCAAGGGGAAGGTTGGGATGGGGATGGGGTTGAACTT
>JAGVNQ010000152.1 GCA_020053195.1 Sideroxydans sp. | reverse complement strand
TGTAGGAGCGAGCTTGCTCGCGAAGTGCTTTCGCGAGCAAGCTCGCCCCTACAAAAATCCGAACCAGACTCAAGCCTTCTTGCCAATCAATTCGATCTTGTAATCATCCGGGTCGCTGACAAAGGCGATGATCGTCTTGCCGCCATGCATAGGCCCGGCATCGCGTATCACCGTTCCGCCCAGCCGTTTTACCTCGGCGCAGGCGGCATACACATCATCGACCTCGATGGCGATATGTCCGAAGCCGGTGCCCATATCATATTGCTCGACACCCCAGTTGTAAGTCAGTTCGATCACGGCTTGCTCGCGCTCATCGCCATAGCCGACAAAAGCCAGTGTGAACTTCCCTTCGGGATAATCGTTGCGCCGCAGCAGTTGCATGCCCAGCACCTTGGTATAGAAATTGATAGCGCGATCCAGATTGCCGGTTCGTATCATCGTGTGAAGAATTCGCATCGTGTAACTCCAGAGTTGTATTGATTTAAAAGTATTGGCTGCACACCGTATTGCCGAACGAGTCGATTCCGCAACGCTTTATTTTTTTCGCATCGTCACGGCCTGTCTTGGGTTCGGCTGCCGACACACCGGAAGCACTGCTCCCTGCCGCTTCCTTTGGCGCGCCGGTCAGCCTGCCGTCTTTATCCAGGCAAACTTCATTGCCGAATGCATCCGTACCGCAACGCGGCACGAACTCGGCTGAGGCAAGAGAGGAAAACAACAGCGCGAATAGAAGAGAAAATTTTTGCATAGCCGCACAGTATCAAAGTTATAAATTTGCAGGTCGAGTTTCGCGCTGGCTATTCAAGCTGATGATAAGCACCCCGCCCAACACCAGCGCCGAGCCCGCGATCTGCAACAGCGAAATGTGCTCGCCCAGAAAAATATACGCCATAAAAATGGTGCTGACCGGGCCTATTGTCCCGATCAGCGAGGCGCTGCCCGAGCCAATACGACGGATGGCGAAGGACAGCAGAAACACCGGCAACACCGTGGAAAAAATCGCCATGGCGATAGAAAGTTCATACACGCGCAGCGGCAAATCCAGCGCGCTCCATGGCCGCATCACGATGAACTGCAACAAGCTGGCGACGCTCGCCACCACCATCGCATAAGCGGTGAAGCGCATCGCGCCGATGCGCGCGATAGCATGTCCCGCGCCCACCAGATAAATCGAGTACGACAAAGTGCTGCCGAACACCAGCGCCGCACCGAGTACGATGCCGCCCTCCTTCACCCCGACGTCGTGCAAAAACACCAGCGCGATACCCGCATAACACAAAGCCAGCGCCGCCATGACTTTGCGCCCGATGGCGCGTTTGTAAATCAGCGCGGTGAGCAACACCGTCATGGTCGGATAGAGGAACAGGATCAGCCGCTCCAACCCGGCGGAGATGTACAACAAGCCGAGGAAATCGAGAAAGCTGGCAAGGTAATACCCGATCAAGCCCAAGCCCAACACCAGCAGACGGTCGTGAGTATTCAGCGGTGCGGCATGTTGCCGCCGCACCCACAGCGCCACGCCGATAAAAAACGGCACAGCAAACACCATACGCAACGCCAGCAACGTCACCGCATCCGCGCGATCCAGATAGACCAGCTTGACCAAAATCGCCTTGGCGGAAAACCCTACCGCCGCCAGCAGCGCAAAAATTACGCCGAGAAATACATCCCGATGAACGAAGGTGCTGCGCGATTGGCTTGTCATGATGTTAAGACCCTTGTGTATTGGCTGCGGCGGGTCTCAAAACAACAACTGCGGAAGACCCGCAGTTGCCCGGTTAAAAAATGGAACGTTAAAACAGGAGCGCACTGCGACTGAAAGCAGGCAGAGCCAGCCACAGTCGCTTGGCGTTGATGGATTTGGGAGAAATGGATGGGTGCGGTGTCATGGGTCGAAATATACGGGGACGAACGGGAAGCGTCAATTCGACTTTAAAACATTAGTTAGCCACGGATGAACACGGATATTCACTGATAAAAACAAGTATTACGTAAGCGTTGCAACTCACCTGAAAGTAGGATGCTTATTTGCCCGATACAGTGTTGTTTATCCGTGTTTCATCTGTGTACATCCGTGGCTCAATTACGTTTTTTGGTTCGACTATAGACATCATTGCATCGCCTGATGCGGAGCGATACGGGCGAGTTCCAGCATGTTGGATGCGCCGGTTTTCTGCATGATGCGCGCGCGGTGGATTTCCACCGTACGATAACTGATGTCCAAACGTTGCGCAATTTCTTTGCTGGTATAACCTTCGACGGCCAGCAACATCACCTCGTGTTCGCGTTCGGTCAGCATCGCCAACCTCGCGGAAATTGATTGGGCAGTCTTCGCCTGATTGTGCAAGTCGGCGCAGTGCGCCAGCGCCGATTTAACGCTGTCCAGCAATACCGCCCCTCTCACCGGCTTGGTCAGAAAGTCCATCGCGCCCGACTTGATGGTGCGCACGGTTAACGGGATGGAGCCCTGCCCGGAAAGAAAAATAATCGGCAGTTGCAAGCCGCGACGCGCCAACTCTTCCTGCAACGTGGGGCCATCCATCTCGGGCATATTCACATCCAGGATGATGCAGCCCAGCGTGGAAGAATTGCAGATGTTCAGGAAATCGGCGGCGCGGGAAAAGGTTGCCACTTCATAACCCGCCGCTTCCAGCAGCATGGAGATGGAATCCCGCACCGACTCGTCATCATCCACCACGAATATATTGTTTATCTCGTTCATGATGCTAAAGGCAATGTAAGGTGGAACGTGGCACCCGAACCCGCTTGCGGGTCGGCCCATAAACGCCCTCCATTCTCTTCGATCAACGAACGGCTGATCGCGAGCCCCATGCCGATGCCCTTGCCCTTGGTGGTAAAAAAGGGGGCGAACAGCCGCAGCAAATCTTCCGGTTTGATGCCCGATCCGTTGTCCTGTATGGACACTCGGGCAACGCCTTCCTCCCTGTTGGCAGACACGCTCAAGGTAATCACGGGGCAAAGCACGCCCGCTTCTTGCATGGCCTCGACACCGTTGTGCAATAAATTTAACAACACCTTTTGTAGATGGGATCGGCTGGCGACAACCTGAATGCTGCCTTCTTCCGTACAAAAAACGGAATCAAACTGTAATTCGTGTTCCAATTTTGCCAGCTCCAGCACGCCAACAATTTCCTGAATGAGGTCAAAGGGTTCACTGGTGAATTCTTGAATACTCAAAAATTCGAGCATGTCGCGGATGGATTGCCCGGCACGTTGGGCTTGCCGCTCGCAACCCGTGATGGCTTTGCGGATTTTGTTCAGGTCGGGATTATCAACCTCCATCAACATACGCGCGGCCTCGCTATAGGTGGCGATGGACAGCAGCGGTTGATTTAATTCGTGCGCAATGGCGGAAACGGTCTGTGCGGCCACATGCAGCGTATGCAGTTCGACCATTTCATTGCGCCGCTCCTGAATTTCCGTTTCCAGCCGCTTGCGTTCGGTGATGTCGGAAAGCGCCACGCACACCGCAGATATGCCACTTTCAAAACGCCGGCTGTCCATCTGGGCATAACAAACCGATCCATCGTTGCGCTTGAGCGCCAGCTCGCAATGTTGCTTCACGCTTTGCTGCTTGGCGCGCATGAAATGCTGATACCACGCGCTCCTGTCTTCGCCCGCCACAAACAGGACGAAGGGGCGATGGATCAGCTTGCCGCGCTCCACCCCCAACATCGCGGCACCCGACAAATTGATCTCATTTATCAATCCGTTGCTATCGAGCGTGAGATAGCCGATGGGGGCAAATTCAAACAGATCGACAAAACGGTCGCGCGATTCTTCCAGCGCGAGCTGCGTCCGGCGCAACTCGTCGTTCTGCATCTCCAACTCGATTTGATGCACGCGGAGTTCATGCAAAAGCTCATCGGCAGTGTGGGAACTTGTCTCTACGGGCAAAAAATGGGCGATTTGTTTTTCGGCTATATGTCGCATCGAAACTTGATCGACCCTGTCGAGCAGTTTGCGTTCTAGAGGTATCAAAACTTTCCCCTTAAGTTTTGTCCAAACATTTTCGCCGGATGACGACAAAAATCAGCATCCGGCGAAAATCTGGAATCACATCGGCACGTCCGGTTTTGGCCGCGAATTTTTGGTATCCGCTTTTCCAGAACTTTTCGTGCGCCCCTCTCCTCACACGGCGCTTTTATACAATTTCCCAAGTGCCCTGTATATATAAAAATTTTACCGCGCCCCAGTTTGCCCGGTATTTCTACGTATGTATTTGCACGTATTTATTCGGGAGCTATGACACTGTAACTTTACATTCTGAAGAATTGCCGACTCTCCAAACAAGGCGGAAGGAGCGAAAAATGAATTTGCATAGAAAATCTAGCGCCTCCATGCGTGCCGGGCAACGGATGGTCGCGGACCCGCACATTTCAAAATTCTACGACCCGCCCGCCCTGTCGCTGGACGAACGCGGCATGATTCTGGATTGCAGCAAATCATTCGAAAACCTGTTCGGTTTTCGCCGCACGGATCTGGTTTGGCATCATGTATCGGGCCTGCTTCCCCAGCTCAAGGATGTCAAGCTGGTTCATGCCGGGGAAGTCAACCGCTTGCTCAATTTCCTCTGCCATTGCGGCTACCTGTTCCAGGCGCAAAACCAGCAAGGGGACAACATCACGACCCATTTAAGTTTTGTGCGTATTGAAACTGAAGGGCGGCACTCATTACGGCTGATCATGCAGCCTTCGCTCGAACAACGGCATGATTCGTTTTTTGAGGACAGCCATTTTTTCGCTTAATACCAACATCCGATTTGAAAGGCAAAATCATGAAACAACATCTCACCCAGCCGGAAGAAATTGATCTCGCCCTGAAAGAAATGGAGATAGACGAGAGGACAGAACAGAGGCAAATTACCGACGACAAACTGCTGTCCAACGCCGTCCCGAGAAATTGGAACACCGGCTACATCTCCCCCTACCGCGCCGCCTATATGCGAGACCACTGCCTGGATTGGTAGCCTATTGCAATTGGTCTCCGCACGACTGTTACCGACAGCAAACGCAATCATTATTAGCAAGACAGGAGGGTTATCAAAATGTCTCGCACATTGGCCAACTTCACCCGCTTCCTCGGCAATTACCGCTATTACCGCCGGAACGGGTTTAATCCCAAAACGGCATGGCATCTGGCCGGACTCACCCTGCCGTAACCGGCGGCACTTTCAAGTTAATTGCAACCATTTAGGAGAGCCACCATGAAACTCGCCGAAGTTGCCGCCATTGCCAAAACACATCACATCAATCCCGGCAAACTTTCAAAAACAAAATTGATAAAAACCATTCAATCTCACGAAGGAAATTTTGACTGTTTTGCCTCAGCCGCCAGCGGCGAATGCGATCAGGTTGGCTGCTGCTGGCGCGAGGACTGTTTTGAGGCCAATAAAAAAGGAGAATTATCATGAATCTGATTAAATGGGATCCCTTCAGGGAATTGGAAGACATGTCCAGCCGCTTGAACCGCATCTTCGGACGACCACGCGGCGGCACAGAAGCAGATAGCGAAATGTTGGCGGTGGCGAACTGGATGCCTTCCGTTGACATCAGCGAAACCGACGATGCTTATCTGATCAAAGGCGAAATTCCCGGGGTGAAAAAAGAGGATGTCAAAGTCACCATCCAGAACGGCATGCTCACCATTCAGGGCGAACGCAAGCAGGAGAAGGAAGAGAAAAACAAAAAATTCCACCGCGTCGAGTGTTCATACGGAAGTTTCGCCAGAAGTTTTCGCGTGCCCGACGATGCCGATGAATCGGCGGTAAAAGCCGAATTCAAAGACGGCATGCTCAACGTCTCGCTACCAAAATCCGCAGCAGCAAAACCCAAGTCGGTCAACGTCACCGTATCGTAAAAAACATCCCCCGGCCAAGCCGGGGGAGCAACGCTCAATACCGCACCTGCACCCGATAACTCAGCATCGTGCTGCCTTCCGCCGGAACGGCGACGCGCCACACGGCGGTATTGCTGACCGCTTTTTCATGCTTGTGACTTTCCTTCAGCATCTTCCAGTCAGCCGGGATCGGCTCCTGCACGGTAACGGTGACTGCCTCTTTTTTGGCATTTTTCAGCACAATCTCGAACGCGCTCTCATACACGTAGTTGTAGCGCGACCAACCGTCCACCTTCTTGAAATCGGTCTGTTTTTTGTCCGCCGTCACATCAAACGCCTCGCCCAGTTTGAGCCGCACTTTTTCGTTTTTTGGCGTGTGGTCGATGCGATCTTCACCGACAAATTGCGCATTGCCCGCGCCGTCTTTTTTATACACACGAATCACGCCTTTTGGCAGCGGCATCCCGAGGTGCGTCGCCTCCTTGTTGTCGAATTCGACGAACACGCCCACTTTCATTTTTTGCCCCAGATCGCCGTAGCTGGATTGGTAATAATATTCCGCGCCGCGCAGCAACAACTCCTTGCGCGCCGGAATGTTTGATGCGGACAGCAGCGACACTTGCTTGGTCTGGTTCTCGGCAATGGTGGTCGGCCTGTCCAGCGTGTAGAGGTGATATTCCAGCAGCGATTCTTCCGCCATTTTCGACTTTGCAAGCGGGGCGGCCATCACCACCCGACCTCTAGCTTCGCTCAGGAATTGCATCTCGTCGCGCACCTGATTCACATCACCCGCCACCAGTTGCAGTTTGGCGTTGTTGTAATTCGCGCCGCTTCTATTGGTCAGCGTCACCCAACCGGACAAATCCAGCTTATCGTCCGCCGCGTTTAACTCCGCCACATAGTCCGCCTTCCACGCCAGCCCGCCGGTCAAATACGAAAGCTCCACCTCCTGCTGCGCCGCGCCGACGTTGTCCAGCGACATCACCAGCGTCGGTCGGTCGCGCAAATTGGCGGGCACATCGGAATACACAATGCGCCCCGGAATACCCGTTTCAATACGCTCGCCGATCTTCAACACCACACCGTTATTCGCCGATAACACCAGCGCCTGCTCGCTGGTCTCCGCGCCCGTGGCCGGATTGGTGCGAATCACCTTCACATTCCTGCCCACATATTTTTCCAGCAGTTTTTCTGGCGTAAGCAAATCAAAATCGAAATTCTGTTCTAACACCGCCAGCTTGCCCGGACTGCTCAAACTGCGCAGCAACGCCGTCTCCGGTCGCATCTGCCCGCTCACATCGCGGAACGCCAACACACTCTGCCCGCCGCCGATTTGAATCTTGCGCTGGTCTTTCACCAGCGCCAGGTTCTCGTTGTAAATCGTCACCGCCACACTGCGCTGGTCTTGCAAAGTGCTGCGTAACTCATCGGCCAACGCAGCACAAGGCAACGCGGCCAGCAGACAAACGATCAGAGTTCGGAATTGGGGAAATGGCATGGTGGTCTCCGCTTGGTTGGGGATGAAAACAACAGCACGCATATTACTTCACCCAAGATTGTTTTTTGTAGGAGCGAGCTTGCTCGCGAAGCGTTTTCGCG
>JAGVNQ010000073.1 GCA_020053195.1 Sideroxydans sp. | reverse complement strand
CCACAGCTTGCGCGCCTCTTCCAGCGCGCCCGCCTCGTCCGTGCGGCGGCGCGCTTGCAAGGCGTAACAGCTCAGCTCGTCATCGCCCGCGACCAGACGCGGATATTCCTGCACGAACTCGTCCCAGCGCTCTTGCTTGCCCAGATATTTGAGCCACTCGACGCGAAACTGGTCGATCAGCGGAGTCTCGTCGCCGCGCGCCAAAAACGCTTTGATCGGAGCGACATCCTTGTCGCCCATGCGCCGGCGCATCTGGTAATAGCTGGCATACGGTTCCAGCGGCGAATCCTTGAGCCGCTCCGCCAGCACATTCAAGCGCGCGGTATTGCCGCTGCGGAACGCCTCGCGCGCCGCACGGAAATCGCTTTCCTGGTCAGCCAGTACGTACACCGGCTGCGCCAGTAGCAAAATAAACAGGAAAAATCGCATGGAAGTTTTTCGGAATCAACTGCGTCAAGAATAACACAAGCCCTGTGCCTGCCTTTAAAGCGGGGACAAACACAGGATTTGAAATTGCCACTTCATGGAGAAGCGCATAAATAGGGCATCTACGTCGATTGAATGACGTAGATGCCCTATCCATGCGCCTCTTCACGCGATGCCCTATTTAAAATCGCCCGAATTGAATTTCGTGAACCGTGCTGGCTTTTGTAGGTCGGGATTTATCCCGACGTTTTTCAATCTCCAACACCGTCGGGATAAATCCCGACCTACAAAGGCGCGAGGCGGAGTGGCGTGGCAAGGGAGCCCGGCTTCATCCAGAAAACCCGCACCCTCATGCGTGCCTTTGCCTGCCCTGTTTAGTTTAGAATCCGCTCCTCAAATTTCAATTTGCGGGAGCCCACAATGAGTTTCACTGAAGTCGATGTACAAAATGCGTTGAAAAATCTGATTGATCCCAACACCAAAAAAGATTTCGTCAGCGGCAAATCCGTGAAGAACATCAAGGTCGCAGGCGCGGATGTAGCGCTGGAAATTTTGCTCGGCTATCCGGCGAAAAGCGTGTGGGATGAAATTCGCGCCTCGGTCGAAGCGCACCTGAAATCCGCGCTGCCGGGCGTGGGCAAAATCAGCGTCAGCGTGAGCAGCAAAGTCGTGCCGCATGCGGTGCAGCGCGGGGTGAAGCTGGTGGAGGGCGTGAAGAATATTATTGCTGTGGCTTCGGGCAAAGGCGGTGTGGGCAAATCCACCACCGCCGTCAATCTGGCGCTGGCGCTGGCCGCCGAAGGCGCGCGCGTGGGCATGCTGGATGCCGACATCTACGGCCCGTCGCAACCCACCATGCTGGGCATCAGCGGCCAGCCGGAATCCAAAGACGGCAAGAGCATGGAGCCGATGCTGAGCCACGGTTTGCAAGCCATGTCCATCGGCTTCCTCATCAACGACATCGACACGCCCATGGTGTGGCGCGGCCCGATGGTGACGCAGGCGCTGGAACAACTGTTGCACCAGACGCGCTGGGACAACCTCGATTATCTGGTGGTGGACTTGCCGCCGGGCACGGGCGACGTGCAACTGACGCTGGCGCAAAAAGTGCCGGTGACCGGCGCGGTAATCGTCACCACGCCGCAGGACATCGCGCTGCTGGACGCGCGCAAAGGGCTGAAGATGTTCGAGAAGGTCGGCATCAAGATCGTCGGTGTGGTGGAAAACATGAGCACCCACATCTGCTCCAACTGCGGCCACGAAGAACATATCTTCGGCGCGGGCGGCGGCGAAAAAATGTGTGCCGACTACAACACCGAATTTCTGGGCGGTCTGCCGCTGGACATCCGCATCCGCGAGCAGGCCGATTCCGGCAAACCGACCGTGGTGGCCGATCCCGATGGCAACCTTGCCAAAGTGTACAAACAAATGGCACGGCGCATTGCGGTGAAAATCGCCGAGATGGCGCAAGACCACAGCGCGGCGTTCCCCAAGATCGTGGTGCAGAACACCTAAGTCTTAATGTAGGTCGGGTTTCAACCCGACAAGTCGGGCTAAAGCCCGACCTACAATCTGGCTCAAATATTGCTGATGACTTGCATGCTGTTTTGAAGTTTTCAAAAAAATATTTTTACAGGAGAGTGAAATGGGTTCGTTCAGTATTTGGCATTGGTTGATCGTGTTGGTGGTGGTAGTGCTGGTGTTCGGCACCAAGAAACTGCGCGGTGTCGGCGGCGATTTGGGCGCGGCGGTCAAAGGCTTCAAGGACGGCATGAAAGGCGACGAAGCGAAAGCCGATGAAGCGCCCGCCAAACAATTGCGCGAAGGCGAGCAAGTCATCGAAGGCGAAGTCAAGAGCCAGTCGCAGAGCAAGGTTTGATGCCACGCCCACTAGCCGCACTGTCGAGGTAAGCCGATGTTCGAAGTCAACTTCTCAGAAATCATGGTCATCATGGTGGTGACGCTGGTGGTCATCGGCCCCGAGCGGCTGCCGCAGGTGGCGCGCACGCTGGGCAAGTTCTGGGGCAAGCTGCAACGCTACGTCAACCAGGTGAAGCAGGAAGTCAACAAGAGCATGGAGATGGAAGAGCTGCGCGCGGTGGAGAGCAAAATCAAAGCCGAAACCGCCGCGCTGGAACGCTCCGTGCAACAAGTCAACACCGACATCAACCAGGAAGTGCAGCAGTTGGGGCGCGAACTGGAAAACCCGTCGCCCGCCGCCGTCCCGCCCGCCAACCCCACGCCGCCTGCTAATCAACCGTGAGCACCCAAACCATCGTCACGCACCTCATCGAGCTGCGCACCCGCATCACCCATGCGCTGATCGCGCTGTTGCTGGTGTTCATTTGCCTGTTCCCCTGGGCATCGGATTTATACACGCTGCTGGCGCAACCGCTGCTGGCCAAGCTGCCGCAAGGCACGCAGATGATCGCCACCGACGTGACCACGCCGTTTTTCGTGCCGGTCAAAGTGGCGATGATGGCGGCGTTCCTGATTACCCTGCCCTACATCCTGTTGCAAATGTGGAAATTCGTCGCGCCCGGCTTGTACGCGCACGAAAAGAAATTTTTGTTCCCGGTGATTTTGTCCAGCGTGCTGCTGTTTGTCGCGGGCATGGCCTTCGCCTACTTCGCGGTGTTCCCGGCGGTATTCGGCTTCGTCATCGCCGCAGCACCCGAAGGCGTGGCGGTGATGACCGACATCGAAAAATATCTGGGCTTCGTGATGGGCATGTTCCTCGCCTTCGGCGTGTCGTTCCAGGTGCCGGTTGCCGTGGTGGTCATGGTGCGCATGGGTGTGGTGACCGTCGAAAAATTGCGCGAAGCGCGCCCCTACGTCATCGTCGGCGCGTTCATTGTCGGCGCGGTGCTCACCCCGCCCGACGTGATCTCGCAATTCATGCTGGCTGTGCCGATGTGGCTGTTGTTCGAGGTCGGGGTTATCGTCGCATCCAAAATGAAGCCCAAGCCGGTGGCTGAGGCTGCACAGTGAAGATTTATCGTATTTGCGGCTACGGCAGCGGACGCAGCGCACTGGTGGTCAAGTTGGTCAATGAGTTCGCCTTCCGCAGTATCAATGTCGCGGTCATCAAACACGCGCACAAGCCTTTCGACATGGACAAAGAAGGTTCGGACACTTGGAATCTGCGCCACAACGGCTGCCCGCAAACATTAATCGCCCACCGCGAACGCTGGGGGCTGTTATGTGAAACCCCGACTGGCGGCGTGCCCGATCCGCTGTTGCTGGCACAACACTTGGCTCCTTGCGACTTGGTGCTGGCGGTGGGCTTCGATGAAGCGCCGTTGCCCGGTCTGGAAGTGCGGCGCGCCGATGACACAAGTGCAGCACTATATCAACGCGATACGCTTATTCACGCGCTGGTGATTGACGGTATGCCGGTCACCCAAATGCCCTTCTGTTTTGCACATGACAGCATCGAACAGATCGCCGCGCACATCCTGCAACATGCTGTGGCCTGTCCCGCCTGAATTACTGGCTCGAAACTTGCACCGTAAAGCCTTATTCAATATTTCCGGCCTGCGACTTGCGATGACCCCTACTTCCCGCATCATCCCGATTGTTTCCGCTGCCACAGATTATCGTGCTCAGGATATTGCTCGTGACTATTCGGACACCCTGTTTGACAGCCTGCGCCGTCCGCTGCGCGACCTGCGCATTTCCATCACCGACCGCTGCAATCTGCGCTGCACTTATTGCATGCCGCGCGCGATATTCGATGAAAACCATTCTTTTCTGCCGCGAACTTCATTGCTGAGTTTTGAAGAAATCGAACGTATCGCCACTTTATTCGTGCGGCGCGGCGTGCAAAAGATTCGCCTCACCGGCGGCGAGCCGCTGCTGCGGCGCGGGGTCGAGCAGCTCATCGAGAAGCTGGCGCGCCTGCAAACTCCGGCGGGCAAGCCGGTTGAGATTGCGCTGACCACCAATGGCGTGATCCTCGCCAAAATGGCGCAGCGATTGCGCGATGCAGGCTTGGCGCGCGTCACTGTCAGCCTGGACGGCCTGAGCGAAAGCACTTTCCAACAGATGACCGATAGCCATGTCTCCGTCGCCACCGTGTTAAACGGTATCCGCGCCGCACAAGCCGCAGGCTTCGATGCAGTCAAAGTCAACATGGTGGTCAGGCGCGGTGTGAACGAACATGAAATTATTCCCATGGCAGAACACTTCCGCCACAGCGGCGTAGTGTTGCGCTTTATCGAATTTATGGATGTCGGTTGCAGCAACGGTTGGCGCATGAATGAAGTCGTCCCGGCACGCGAAATACTGCAACGCATCGCACCACATCACCCGCTGCAACAGATGGATCCCGGTTACGCGGGAGAAGTCGCGGAACGCTGGTCTTATGCCGATGGCGCAGGCGAAATCGGCGTGATCGCCTCCGTCACCCAAGCCTTCTGCCAGGACTGCACCCGCGCCCGCCTTGCCACCGACGGCAAGCTCTACACCTGCTTGTTTGCCGGCGACGGGCTGGATTTGCGCACACCGTTGCGGCTGGGTGAGAGCAACACGGTATTAACCAACCTGATCGCAGACCAATGGGCGAGTCGCAATGACCGCTACTCGCAATTGCGCCATCAAAGGGATAACACCGCGCGCGGCAAAATCGAAATGTCCTACATAGGCGGTTGAGCAGAAAAAGCTACCAAACAGTAATACTCGCCTCCTCCGCTGCCACCCCTTGGTAACGCTTGCCGCTTGCGGCGAAGCCCATGTTTACCAACATTCCAATTTAACCAGAATTTAACATTCAAAATTAGCGACTTGCGCGCCAATTCTGGCATGGCACACGACTTGCTCAAACCATTACGCAGCAAAATTTTGGCTGTGTTTAATTCAAATATTGGGGAGAAACGAGTTATGAAAAAGAAACTTGTAGCAATCGCAATCGCAGCCGCTTTGGCACCAGCCGCAGCAATGGCAGAAGTAGCCGTTTATGGAAAGATGCACCTTTCAGTGGACAACTACAGCTACGGCAATGCGACTCAGGACGGGATGTATCTGGCCAGCAATTCATCCCGCCTGGGCTTCAAGGGTGGCGAAGACTTGGGCAGCGGATTGAAAGCGGTGTACCAGTTCGAGCTCGGGATTGATCCGAACACTGGCTGGGGTGGCGCGCGTGACAGCTTCCTTGGCGTGACCGGAGGTTTCGGTACGATTCTGGCGGGTCGCTTGGGCTTGGCCAACCAGTATGCCTATGATGCCAACTATTTCGGCGATCAAGTGGGCGACACCGCGCAGTTTGTCGGAACGGGCAACGCGGGCGGGCGTGTGAGCAACGTCATCGCCTATGCCGCACCCGCCATGGGCGACCTGTCCTTGTTGTTTGCCTTTGTTCCGACCACGACTGGCGCTGCGGCCAACAAGGAATCTTCCTTCACCGCCCGCGCCGGATATGCCGCCAATGGCATCAAAGGCGGGCTGTCATACCAGAGCGTGGGTACCAACAGCACGACGGACAATATCGGCATTCTCGCCGTTGGCGGCACTTACGACATGGGCACGATCAATGTCGGCGGTCAGTTCGTCAACATCAGCAATGAAGGTCAGGTCGCAGGAGCTGATCGTACCGTGTTCACCGTAGGTGGCAGCTTCAAGCTCTCCGACACAGGCACGGTCAAGGCGCAATTTTCCAGCGCCAGCGAGATCGGATCAAGCAAGGACGGCGCAACCATGCTGGCTGTGGGATACGACCACAGCCTGTCCAAATCGACCACCGCTTATGTAGCCTTTGCTTCGGTGAGCAACGATACCGCTGGCACATTTGGTGTGGGCAACTGGGGGCACGGTGATCCCGCTGGCGCACCCGCCGCAGGCCAGGATCCATCCGCCTTCTCGGTCGGTCTGGTTCACGCTTTCTGATCGGTTTATATCCTCTGTCAGAGCGGAGGAGACGGGCATCTGCGGATGCCCGTT
>JAGVNQ010000336.1 GCA_020053195.1 Sideroxydans sp. | reverse complement strand
GTGGAAGAATTGTTCGTCCAAAAGCTGAACAGGCCGGGTTATTTGCAACTGGATGAAGCGGCGCGGCGCGCAACGCTGCTGGAAGCGCTGGCAAACCCCGCCGCGATGACAGTCGATTTCACACAATATTCGGCAGCGGTGCAGGAAGAGTTGCGCATCATGTCTGTCGCGGCAGAAATCCATACGCGCTACGGTCGAAAAGCACTGCCCAACCACATCATTTCCAAAACCGATGCGGTGAGCGACATGCTGGAATTGGCGCTGGTGTTGCAGCAGTTTGGCTTGCTGGAAGGCAGCGACACTTTGCACGTCAACATCATCCCGCTGTTCGAGACCATCGAAGACTTGCGCGGCTGCGCGGTCATTATGGACGAGTTGTTTTCGCTGCCGTGGTATCGCAAAGTCTTGACGAGCCGCAACGACACGCAGGAGGTGATGCTGGGATATTCGGACAGCAACAAAGACGGCGGTTATCTCACGGCGAACTGGGAGTTGTACAAGGCCGAGTTGGAACTGGTGAAAGTGTTTGAAAAACATGGCATCGAACTGCGTTTATTCCACGGGCGCGGCGGCACGGTGGGGCGCGGCGGCGGCCCCAGCTACGACGCGATTCTGGCGCAACCGCCGGGCAGCGTGAACGGGCAGATCCGCATCACCGAACAAGGCGAAGTGATCGCCAGCAAATATTCCAACCCGGAAATCGGGCGGCGCAATCTGGAAACGCTAGTCGCCGCCACGCTGGAAGCCACGCTGCTGCACCACCACGGCGCGGACAGCGCCATGCCGGAATATCACCGCATCATGGAAGAATTGAGCCGCGACGCGTTCGCCGCCTACCGCGAGTTGGTGTATGAAACGCCGGGCTTCACCGATTATTTTTTCACCGCCACACCGATACGCGAAATCGCCGAACTCAACATCGGCAGCCGCCCCTCATCGCGCAAACCGTCCGACCGCATCGAAGATTTGCGCGCGATTCCGTGGGTGTTCAGTTGGGGCTTGAACCGCGTGATGTTGCCCGGCTGGTTCGGCTTCGGCAGCGCGGTAAAGTTATTCCTCGCACGCGAAGGTGAAAGCGGCTTGGCGCAGTTGCAGCTCATGTACAAAAACTGGGCGTTTTTCCGTGGCCTGATGTCCAACATGGACATGGTGCTGGCCAAAACAGACATGGGTATCGCTTCGCGTTATGCCGAGCTGGTGCAAGATGTTGCGCTGCGCGAGCGCGTTTTCGGCGCGATCAATCAAGAATGGGAAACCACAGTCGAGCAATTATTCGCCATCACCGGCAACACAACTTTGCTGCAAGACAACCCCACCATCGCGCGCAGCCTGCTCACACGCACGCCTTATATCGACCCGCTCAACCACCTGCAAGTCGCGCTATTACACAAACACCGCGCGGGCGACAACGACGAAAAAATCAAACGCGCGATTCACCTCTCCATCAACGGCATTGCCACCGGGTTGCGCAATAGCGGTTAAAACCAACCCCTCCCAACCTCCCCTTGTCAGGGGAGGAGCCGTTAGCTCTCCCCCTGATAAGGGGGAGTTGGAGGGGGTTGGGGTTTGTATCACCTACCCGAATCCACCATAAAAAAAGGGAGCCGAAGCTCCCTTGTTGAATTGCACTGTTCAGTACGACTACGTTGTTATTGCTACGCAAGAAACTTTCGTTATTTGCTCACCACCACAGTGCGGTAATCGGGTAAACGCGCCAGATAGTCGGCCACTGCTTCGTAATCCGCTTCCGTGAATTTTGCGATGGCTTTGACCATGCCCGGGTTGGAGTTGCCGCGTGTGCCGTGTTTGATCAACTTCATTTCGCGGATCAGGTAGCCGTAGTGTTGCGCGGCCACCACCGGGTAGGCTTTTGCAGCATTGCCTTCGCCGTTTTTGCCGTGGCAGGTATAGCACTTGTTGTCGTTGTACAGCTTCTTGCCGCGCGCCGACATGTTTTCCGCACCCTTGCCATTTTCGCGCACCGAAGTCAGTGCGGAAAGATAGGCCGCAATGTCGCCGATCTCTTCCATGGCAATGGCGGGATCTTCAACGAACGGCAGCATCTTCGGGTTGCTGCGGATACCGGCGCGGATTTCGGTGATCTGTTTAATCAGCACGCTGGCATGTTGTCCGGTCAGGCGGGGATATACGCCCTCGCGCACGCCGGCCGCATCGGCCTTATGGCAGCCACGGCAGCCCCGGAAGGAATCTTTGCCCCGATCCACGTCGCCGCCCATTTTCAGTACCTGTACGCGCTCGGGAGTCATCTCGTCCCAGACATAACCCTTTTTGCCGTAAACCTTGGGCGTGTAGGCTTCGGCGGCTGCCGCCGCACCCGCTTGCAAAGAGAACAGCGCAACAAAAATTATTAAGAGAATATTTTTCATTATTCAGCTTCCTTCAAGGTAACGATATATTCGGCGACCGCCTCAATCTCTTGCTCGTTCAAGCGCTTGGCAACCGCCTGCATCACCGCTTTGGGGTCGTTGTTGCGCACGGCGTTTTTGAAATTCAGCATCTGCGCTTTTACGTACGTCGGATCCTGTCCGCTCAAACGCGGGAACTTGTTGCTGCCGCTGCCGTCTTCGTTGTGACATCCCGCGCAGGCGGGAGCGGCGGTTCCGATCACGCCTTCATCAAAAATTTGTTTTCCTGCTGCAACCAGATCGGCCTTCTCGGGAACGCCGTCCGTGCGTTTCTGTTTGCTGAAATACGCGGCCAATGGCTTGAATTCTTTTTCATCAACCATCGGAATAATAGAGGCCATCACTTCACTGACGCGTTTGCCTTCCTTGAAATCAGAAAGTTGTCGGGCAATGTATTTTGCATCCAGCCCGGACAGTTTCGGATTACCCGGAATAACGCTGTTGCCGTCAGGATTATGGCATCCGGCACAGAGTTGCAGGCGCTCTTCCAGCGGCGGGATGTCATCCGCGCGGGCGGTTGCCGACAGCAACAACATGCCGACCAGCGTACCACAAGCCAGCACAGCGCTGCCGATGCGATTATTTTTATACTTCATTGTGTGATCCTCCCCTCATGGAATTCGAGATACGGATAATGTCTCACGAAATCAAAAAAGGGAAGGCCTTGCGGCCTTCCCGTCAATGCTACGTTTTGCTTACTGTTACCACGCGGCTTCCAACATGAATGTTGTCAGTTGAGTGCCGTCTGCCGGCGTGCCGGTGTATGCGTCGCCACTGTAGATACTGTGGTTAACATGCAAGGCCACGTTCTGGAACAAGTCATACACAACTGTGCCGGTGATTGCATTGTCTGACAGGTTGGCTGCGTTAGTACCAGCACGATAGGCTGCGCCCACATGCAATGTATGCGGAATCACGCTGACATCAGCACCAAAAGTAACGGCTGACTTATCGTTAGCAACTGTGCCGTTCTTGTTAAACGCAGATTTCTTGCCCGCATCGCTCTTCGGCAGTTTTGCATATGTTGCGTACAAACCTGTTTCCATGCCAGCTAATTCACCGAATGCTTGGAAGTCGAGAGCGGTGGCCGCAGTATCTACCAGACCGAATGTTCCACCGGTCCCGAGCGTGCCAGCACCGTCAACATGGTTTTCGCCGGACCAAGATTGCAGACCGATATGCATTGCCCAATCGGCGATGGTCGGTGTAGCCGCTACACGCAAGTAGGTGGAAGAGAATGCAATCGCGCCAGAACCGGCACTGGCCGTAAAGTTAGGCGACCAACGGGACAAGTTCACATAACCCATGTCGGTGTAGGCCACAAACGCCAGACCGGTTGCTGCGCCATCTGTGCCGATGTATTGCTGTGCGGAAATTTCCTTGCGGTGTTCAGCCCAGCGCACGCCGCGAACCGCGCCAGTGCTGGCTTGCTCGAAGCCGTAAGAAGAACCCAAAGCATCAGTCAGGAAGGGAATCGCCATGAGTTGAACTGATTCCAGATCAAACACCATCGGGATCTTGAAACCGGCAACCAGCGGAGATGCTGCAGTGTTACCTTCCATCAGGAAACCAACCTTCAGCAGCGAGTTTTCACCGATACGGCCACCCAAAAACAGGCTATATTCGTCAGGAATTTGCCATTGGCCGGAATTGGTGGTTTCGCCGGAAAGTTCACCTGCGACCTCTGGGCCATTGCTCATTTGATAGCGAGCCTTGATCAACATGGATGCATTCAGGTTATCAGGGATAGACATATCTTCACCCTTGAACTTGCCCTTGGCTCCTTGCTGTGTGTAGCCGGATGCCTTGAAGTCTTGGCCCACGGAATTCAGGACAGGAAAGTGTTGTGCGTGGCATGCGGAACAAGCGCGGCCGGTTTGACGGGCAAACGACGGTACGGCGGATGCTTCGGGTGCGAATGCGGTTGCTGCCAACACGCCTGCGAGAGACAGTACGATTTTCTTCATTGCGTTTCTCCTCCAATTAGTGAGATATAAGTCGCCTTAACCAATTACCCCCGTGCGGCGTTGGAATGAATCAGTCCATGCACGAGTTGGCGGCGATACTAGCAACGGCTGTGTTAAACCAACGTCAACCGAATGTGAAGAAAACGTGAATTTGTGTTTTTTGCTACAACTCGCAAAAAATATTTTTGGGCAGCGCGAAAATACTGCTCACCCTAACCCTACCCATGAACCTCGCACTTTTGTAGGTCGGGATTTATCCCGACGCTGTTCGCGGTTTGAAAAAAACGTCGGGATAAATCCCGACCTACGAAAATCAGTACGGTTCACGAAATTCAATTCGGGCGAACGTTGATCGACTGTGGTCTCTCCCGCCTGCGGGAGAGGGAACGCTGAGCTTTGTGGCCAAAATCAGGGTTTGATGTCGCCGTGAAATACGTGGCATTGATCGCAGCGGGTGGATACTTTGTTTTTCACTACGCGCTTGCCGCTATGGCATTCGCGGCATTTCTCGATTTTCGGCATGGACACATCGGCGCTCGATTGCGACTCTCTTTTGTCGTGGCAGCTTTCGCAGCGGGTCGTCCGGTGTTTGGCGTGCGAGAAAACCGATTTCCTATCCCTGTCCCGATACAGCTTGAGCGGAGCAAACTGCCACGAGTCCAATGTTTTTCCGCCCGAAATTTCATGGCACTCGCCGCATTCGAGATTGCCCCGGAACAATGAGTCAGCCAATAAATTATTCGACAGGCGGGATGCGCATTCAGTTTTGCTCTCGCCTTTCACTTGGCCGCAGGCATTAGACGGCAACGATTTACCCAACATTCGCGCGAGATAAAATTCGCGCACGCGCGAGGTCACCGCGTCAATCGAACCGTGCGCCACCCGCCCCTGCATGGGGTCGCTGAATTCCAGTTCGTGGCAACTTTTTTCGCAATCGCGTTTCATCTGAATCGGGGCGAAGCGCCGTCCCGATTCTTCCAAGTGATGACAGTCCTGACAGGCCAACACCTTGTCGCCCTGCAAGCTGTAAATGCCGTCTTCCGCCAAATGAACCTTGTGCGAGTACTTGATGCCGGTCTGCTCCTGCGGGGACGCAAAACGGAACGCGGGATGATCTATTTCAAAATCAACGGCATCGGCGAGGCGCGTGTCCGCCTGGTTTTTTTTCAGGTTGGCGTGACAGGCCACGCAGTTGGACGAATCGTGTGCGGCCAACCCCTGTTTGCCCTTGTGGTCCGAGTGGCAAGTCGCGCAATGTTTTTTCCCGTGCGCCGTTGGCTGCTTGCCGTGGCTGGCGATGTTTTGGTGGCATGCACTGCACACCGCGTCGCCGACCGCGCGAAACGGCTTCTGGTGGCAAACGCCGCACTTGTTGCCGAACACTTGATGCCCGCCCGCCAATGCGCCCGGACTCCATGATTCGTTCAAGGCGACCGGCAGATTGGCTTGTTGCCCGCGATCCAGCCCCGGAGAAATCGCGGGCAGCAGCGGCAGGAAAACAAACAGCAGCAGAATGGCCGCCACCAATGCCAGACTGAGACGGCGTTTGCTGATACCCAGCGCCGCGATGGTCAGCGGCGTGTTTCTTTGTTTTTCCTTGAGCGCTTCCAGCTCGCCGAGGTGTGCCGGCATCAGCTCGACCGACAAAGCGATGTCGTGCCGATCCGGCTTGGGCAGCACCGCCAGCGCGTAAGGGCCGATCTCGATGCGCGTGCCGACATCCAGCGCGGCGCTTTGCACCATCGCGCCGTTGACGTTGATCTCGACATTTTTTTCGCAGTCGATGTAAAGCGTGCCGTCTTCGGAACGTTTTATCAGCGCGTGGTGCAAGTGAACCAGATGTTCCTGCAAATGAATCTTGCAGGCCGCGCCGCGCCCCACGTCCAGCGTTTCCCCCGACACGGAGATTTCCTTGCCCACGGCAATGCCCTGCGGGTTGCGCGACAGATGAACCAATAAGCAGGAAATCATTTTCTCTACCAGAAGAAAAAGATGGATAAAACATGCGCCCCGATGGCGGCCAGCAGCGCCATGGAAAACGGCACATGCAGATAGAGCCAGGCATCCATGCGCGCTTTCAGTTTGATCGCTTCGCGCGCTCTGAACACCAGCTTTTGCTTGCGCAACATGACCGAATACAAATCGCGCAGGAATTTCGGTTGCTCTTCTTTGGTATATTTTTGCCCGAACGATTGAATCTGCCGGATCGCGTATTCCGTCGGGCAATTACTGCGCGTGCCGCTGATTTGCTGCCAGAAATTACCGCCCAGACAGGTTTCGATGCGCGACCGATAGACCAGATGGTTCAGTTCATCCGGCAGTTCCAGCGCGCGGATTCTGGCCGTTTCGTTGAGCTCTTCGATTTGCGCGATCATGTCTTCGAGCGAATCTTCGCCCAGATTGTCCGTCATGCGCTGCGGGTAATCGAGGTACAGGTACAGGCCGTAAAACCCGCTGGCGATCACCACCATCGTCAAGACATAAGCCAGGGTGTGGACATTCCAGCCGAACTCAAACCCGGCGTGCAAAGTGACCAGCACGAACAGCGCCGCGCCCAAATAGAGATGCGCGGACAGCCAGCCTTGCAGGGTTTGCCCGTAGCGCCAGTGCGGCGATTGATTTTTTCTGCGATCCTGATCGCGCAACTTGTAGCGCGCGGCAATCTGCCACGCTTTGGGCGGCGCGTCGTTTTCCTTGGCCGCATCCGCAGGCACGCCCGGGCCGACAGGTTTGCGCCGCTCACTGTAGTTCGGCGAGCAACGTTTGCGGTAGCCATAGAGCATCAGGATAACCACGATGGCGCAGGACAAAATGCCCAGCACATATCCCAGCGGTGTCCCGCCGCCGGATTGAGTGGCTTTCGAGGGCAGCAGCATATAAGCCAGAATGGCCGGGATGACGAGAATGGCGAACAGCTTCAGGTAACGGCTGTCGCCATAACTCATCACGCTGGCACGTTGTTTCATTTCCATTGGCACACCTTCCTGGTTGCGGTCGTTAGTTAAATGACCTCCGGCAAAGCCGGAGGCTTATTGGGTGAGCCCCTCAAAGGGGCTGTAAAACCATGAGCCGCCTGAAGGCGGCTGAGTCTCGCTCCTTCCCCCTCTCAGGGGGAAGGCTGGGATGGGGGTAAAAACGATTGACTGAGCACATTTTCAATTTCTACCCCCTCCCTAACCCTCCCCCTGCAAGGGGGAGGGAATAATGCAGTGGAACTTCATCTTTGCTTTTGGCGACCACCGCATTTGTCAAACCCTTTGAGT
>JAGVNQ010000262.1 GCA_020053195.1 Sideroxydans sp. | reverse complement strand
TTCGCCGCCATCGCCGCGTGGATTCCGCAAGGCTCGTCGGTGCTCGACCTCGGTTGCGGCGACGGCAGTTTGTTGCGCTACTTGCGCGAGACGCGCGAAGTGCGCGGCTACGGTGTCGAGATCAGCGATGCCAATATCGCCGCCTGTATCGCCAACAACGTCAACGTGATCCAGAACGATCTGGAATCCGGCATCGCGGATTTTGAAGACCAATCTTTCGATTTCGTCATTCTGTCGCAGACCTTGCAAGCCACGCACCGCACCGAAGCGCTGATGGAGCAAATCGTGCGCGTCGGACGCGAAGGCATCGTCAGCTTTCCCAACTTCGGCTACTGGAAAAACCGTCTGCAAGTGATGTTGGGCAATATGCCGGTGTCGGACGCGCTGCCCTACCAGTGGTACGACACGCCCAATGTGCATCTGTGTACGCTGGATGATTTTGAAATTCTCTGCGCACATTTGCACATCCGCATTCTCGGGCGGCATGTGATGGCGGGCGGCAAAGATGTGATCGTAATGCCGAATCTGCGCGGGAGTACGGCGGTGTATCGGTTTAAACGGGATGCTTGAGCATGCTTAAAAACCTATTCACCACAGAGACACAGAGACACAGAGAAAGGCAAAGCCAAAATCTTTCACCCACACCCAAACCGTTCGCCCTGAGCTTGTCGAAGGGCCGTTCATGGTTCGACAAGCTCGCCACGAACGGCTTTTTCTTTACGCTGTTTTGTTTTCCTCTGTGTCTCTGTGTCTCTGTGGTGGAGGTTTTCTAATTGTCCGTCTGGCAACAACTCTTCACCCGACGCATGCTGATCTGCGTGTTCACCGGCTTTTCCTCCGGCTTGCCGCTATTCCTGCTATTCAATCTGGTGCCCGCCTGGCTGCGCACAGAACAGGTTGACCTCAAGACCATCGGTCTGTTTGCGCTGATCCAGTTTCCCTACACCTGGAAATTCATCTGGTCACCATTCCTCGACCGCTACGTGTTGCCCGTGCTGGGCAGGCGGCGCGGCTGGATGATACTGACACAGATCGGATTGCTGGGAGTGATCGCCGCACTCGGCGGCTTCTCGCCGCAGACCGACATGACCGCCATCGTGCTGTTCTGCACTTTGCTCGCCTTGCTTTCCGCCACGCAGGACATTGCGATCGATGCTTATCGCCGCGAGCTGCTGAGCGATGTCGAGCTGGGTCTGGGCAACGCCATCCACGTCAACGCTTACCGTATCGCCGGGCTGGTGCCCGGTTCGCTGTCGCTGATCCTCGCCGACTTTTTGCCGTGGAGCACGGTGTTCATCCTCACCGCGCTGTTCATGCTGCCCGGCATGGCGATGACGCTGATGGTGAGCGAGCCGCACCGCGCCTCGCCGCCCAAGACATTGCGCGAAGCGGTAGTGGAACCGTTCCACGAATTTATCACCCGCAAAGGTTGGAACAGCGCGCTGCTGGTGCTGGCCTTCCTGCTGTTCTACAAACTCGGCGACAGCATGTGCACCGCGCTGGCCACCCCGTTCTATCTCGATATGGGTTTCTCCAAGACTGACATCGGCCTCATCGCCAAAAATGCCGGCCTGTGGCCGTCCATCATCGGCGGCATGCTGGGCGGACTGTGGATGGTGAAGATCGGCATCAACCGCGCGCTGTGGCTGTTCGGTGTGGTGCAGGTGGTGTCCATCTTCGGCTTCGCCTGGCTGGCTTCCAAAGGGCACTTCGATGTTATCGGCGTTGCCGAACGCACCCAGCTCGCCATCGTCATCGGCCTCGAAGCCCTGGGTGTGGGCTTGGGCACCGTCGCCTTCGTGGCCTTCATCGCCCGCACCACCCACCCCGCCTACACCGCCACTCAGTTCGCGCTGTTCACCAGTTTGATGGCGATCCCGCGCACATTTGCCAATGCGGCCACGGGTTGGCTGGTGGAGAGCATGGGGTGGATGTGGTTCTTCCTGCTGTGCGTGCTGCTGGCGATTCCGGGGATGTTGTTGTTGTTTAAGGTTGCGCCGTGGGGTGAGACGCAGCGAATTGGTTCGGAATAATTTCTGGGGGTATTTATGCTAAAGCAACTATTTGTTATTGCTGTGCTAGCTTCACTATCGAACTTTGCTATGGCAGAAAAAAACAATCCATTTTTTGTCATGGATTATGGAAATAACTATTACAAGGGATCATTCCCACGCAAAGGAGATTGGCATGGACTTTATTGCAATGGACTTGCTTGTGAAATTCGTAAAGCACAAGTACGCATTTCCTCATCCACGGCAAAAGATGTTCTAGGCGAAAATGAACCCATTGATGTTTTAAAAATCAAGGATAAACCAGTGGCTTTATTCCACAACATGTCTTTCAATTTGGGCATGGTAACCACTTGGTTTAATGCTGAAAAGAGAATGGATGAATACCCTCATTATTTAAATCTTAAAAATGGTTCTTGGGAAATGCCATGGGGAAATACTCCACTTTCTATTTCTTGGGAAAAGCTAACTCAAGAATATACGGAATTTCATTACTTCCTCAGCAATGGCACCAAGAAGCAATTCTTGTTTCGGAGAGACTACGAAGGTCACTATGGTGGTAGCACTACACCCTTTATTCATTGGGTTGGCGACCTTGATGGTGATGGCAAAATAGATTTTTTGGTTAGCCTCCCGGATGATAATTGTGGTTATGACGAACGTATGTATCTTTCATCTCTCGCCAAGAAAGATGAATTCATTCACATGGCAGCTCAATTTTCAGGGGGGCGAGCTGCTTGTGGTTGTTAAGTTGTGTGGGTGGGCACGTTTCTGTTCCACCCTACCCTCTGGAGATGCCCGCCAATAGGCGTTCTACACACGGACACATGATATAGATCGCCTATTGGCGCGGCTTGCGGGCTAGTTGGGTTTTTGAATTCCCAATTTATTTGTCCTGCACCTTCGCCAACAACACCTGCGCACAAGCCGCGAATATCAGCGCCAGCAACCTATCCGACGGTGTTTCCCAGACATAACCCTATGCCCCAAGGAAGTCCCTCGCGCCTTGACCGCCTAGGTTTGCTGCGTATATAGTCCATGTATAGCGCATTATTTGGAGGCCAAAATGTCCATCAGTACCGTGTTTAACAACAACCGCACTCAGGCGGTTCGCCTGCCCGCTGAAATGCGTTTCCCCGATTCGGTGAAAAAGGTCGAGGTACGTGTCGCGGGATTGGAGCGCGTGATTTCGCCGGCCACTTCTTCTTGGGACAGTTTCTTTTTGGGGGCGGCCACGGCGACGGATGACTTTATGTCTGAACGCGCAAGCCAGTTTCAGCCTGAACGCGAAAGTCTGTAAAAACGCTCATGCTGAAATATCTGCTCGATACCAATATTGTCATTTATGTCATCAAGCGCCGTCCTTTGCAGGTGCTGGAGACTTTCAACCGGCATCACGGGCGCATGGCCATTTCATCTATCACCTTGGCGGAGCTGGTTCACGGCGCGGAAAAAAGTAGTGATGTGTCGCGCAATATGGCCGTGGTCGACGATTTTGTGAGTCGGTTGGCGGTGCTGGCCTACGATGACAAAGCGGCCTGGCAATATGGAAATATCCGCGCGTCGCTGGAGAAAATCGGGCAGCCGATTGGGGTCAACGACCTGCACATTGCCGCCCACGCCCGCAGCAACGGCTTAACGCTGGTTAGCAATAACCTGCGCGAGTTTGAGCGAGTGCCCGGGCTGTTGTTGGAGAACTGGGTGGGCGGCGAATCCGCGTAGGGTGCAATAAGCACAGCGCATTGCACCGGATGTTTTGATTTCATCCTGAAACTTCTTCCGCAACCGCGAGGGCACACCCAAAGGGTGCGAGAACCTCTTCGAGGCAGAAACGTGCCCACCCTACCTCATGAAGATGCCCGTCAATAGGCGTTCTACACGCGACGCATGATGTAGATCGCCTATTGGCGCGGCTTGCGGGCTAGTTGGGTTTTGAATTTTCAATCTGTTTGTCCTGCACCTTCGCCAACAGCACCTGCGCGCAAACCGCGCCGATCAGCGCCAGCAACATATCCGACTGCGTGTCCCACGCGTAACCCTGCGTGCCGAGGAAGGCATCCGCGCCTTGTCCCATCATTTCCGCCGCTGCCCATTCGATCAGTTCGTAGCTGGCGCTGACGGCGAGGCAGCAGGCGGTGACCAGTGTGAACAGTAATTTGCCCCGGCGTAACGGCGAGCTGCGCAGCAGCAGTTCGCGGAACAGCAGGGCGGGCACGAAGCCTTGGGCGAAGTGGCCGATTTTGTCGTAGTTGTTGCGCGCGAAGCCGAACCAGTCTTGCATCCAGTTGCCCAGCGGCACTTCGGCGTAGGTGTAATGTCCGCCTAGCATGAGGATGAGCGCGTGCAGGAAAAGCAGGCGATAGAGCAGCGGGGTGAGGGGGAAGGTTTTGTAGGTGGCGACGAGGATGGGTACGGCGATGAAGATGGGGAAGGTTTCCATCCACCACGTGGGGTAGTCGTGGGGGGTGATGGCGGTGAGGGTGAGGAGGGTGAGGCCGCTCAGTAGCAGGATGAAAGGTTCGCTTAGTGTTTTCATTTTTCTGATTAACCTCGAAGTTATGATGAATGCACGCCAACGTTTTGCTCCCTTCTCCCGCAGGCGGGAGAAGGGCTGGGGATGAGGGTTTATCCGATGAAAATACTCTTTTTATTGCTCAACGACCCTCACCCTAACCCTCTCCCGCCAGCGGGCGAGGGGACTAGTCAAAGGTTTTTGGTTCTTCGTTATTCCTTGTAATCCACCATAAACGGAGCGTGATCCGAAAACCGCTGCTCCTTGTAGATGCCCGTCGTTACTGCCTTCCCAGCCATGCCGGGGGTGGCAACCTGATAGTCCAGCCGCCAGCCGACATCTTTCGCATACGCCTGTCCGCGATTCGACCACCAGGTGTAGGCTTCGAGTTCGGGGTGGAGTTGGCGGAACACGTCGATGAAGCCGACTTCGCCGAACAACTGGGTGAGCCATGCGCGTTCTTCCGGCAGGAAGCCAGAATTCTTTTTGTTGCCGCGCCAATTTTTTAAATCTTTTTCGGTGTGGGCGATGTTCCAGTCGCCGCAGACGATGACTTCGCGCCCGCTGTTTTTCAGTGCGATCAAATGTGGAAGGAAGGCTTCCATGAATTTGAATTTCACCGCCTGGCGTTCTTCGCCGCTGGTGCCGGAGGGCAGGTAGAGCGACACCACGCTGAGCTTGCCGAACTGGGCTTCGAGGTAGCGTCCTTCGGCATCGAATTCGGGCATGTTCAAACCGACGATGACCTTGTCCGGTTTGGTTTTGCTGTAGATACCCACGCCGCTGTAGCCTTTCTTTTCGGCGTAGTGGAAATAGCCGTGGTAGCCGTGCGGGGCGAGCATGTCGGGGGTCATGTCGGCGACTTGGGCTTTGAGTTCCTGCACGCACAAAATGTCGGCGTTTTGTTGGGCGAACCATGGCAACATGCCTTTGCTGCAGGCAGAGCGGATGCCGTTGAGGTTTAATGTAATTATTCTCATGTTTCTCTCTTGGTAAGTTTGCGAGCATTATAATGGCGACCTTGTTGCAGTGGCCTTTCTCTGTGCCTCTGTGTCTCTGTGGTGAATTGTTTTAAGGTTCTCATGCACGCCTACCGTCAAGATTTCATTCGCTTCGCCGTCGCGCAAAATGTGTTGCGCTTCGGCGAGTTTCAAACCAAAGCCGGGCGTTTGTCGCCGTATTTTTTCAACTCGGGTTTGTTTCAGGACGGCGCGGCTTTACACGAACTCTGCCAGTTCTACGCGCAGGCGATTCTCGCCTCCGGTGTCGAATTCGACATGTTGTTCGGCCCAGCCTACAAAGGCATTCCGCTGGTGGCGGGGACTTCCATGTCGCTGGCGGAGCAGGGGCGCAATGTTCCGTATTGCTTTAACCGCAAAGAAGCCAAAGACCACGGCGAAGGCGGCAATACGGTGGGCGCGAAGTTGCAGGGCAGGGTGCTCATCATTGACGATGTGATCTCCGCTGGAACGTCGGTGCGCGAGTCGATTGAACTTATCCGCGCGGCGGGAGCCACACCTTGCGGTGTGGTGATCGCGCTGGATCGCATGGAACGCGGACAGGGCGAGTTGTCGGCAGTGCAGGAAGTGAAACGCGACTACGGGCTGCCGGTAATTTCCATCGCGGCGCTGGATGATTTGTTGGCATATTTGCAGGGACAGGCCGAGTTGGCGCAGAATCTGGCTGCGGTGCAGTCTTATCGTGAACGTTACGGAGTGAAATGATGATTGATTCCAAATTGTTGTTCAGTGTTGCCGCGCTGTGTGCGGTGTTTTCAATGGGTGCCGAAGCCAAACTGTTCAAGTGGGTGGATGAGAACGGCATCACGCATTACGGCGAAACCATTCCGCCGGAATACGCTGGCAGAGACGCGGTGAAATTGGACAAAGGCCGCATCGAGCAGCGAGTCAACAAAGAGGAATTAAAGAAGAAGCAGGCTTCTCAAAAGCTTGATCCGGTGGCTGAAAAAGCGCGTATCGAAGCGGAGCGCCACGACAACGCGCTGCTCAATACTTACAGTTCGGAGCAGGAAATTGACTTGGCGCGCGACCGCAACTTGGAGCAGGTGAAAGCACGCACCAACAGCTTCGCTGCCTTGCTCCAGTCGTCTAAGGATAATCTGGTCGGATTGCAAAAAGAGTTGGAAACGATTAAGCAGCAGGGACGCAAGATACCCAAGTCGCTGGAGGAGGATCTGACCAGTGCGAAAGCCAGCGTCATCAAGATGCAAAATGACCTCGACACCAGCATGAAAGAACAGGAAGCCGTTAAAGCGCGTTATGCGGAAGACAAGGAGCGCTACCGCAAATTGAAGGGGTTCGCCCCGATGAACAGCAATTAAACCTCGGCAAATCGCCGGGCAGTTGCATCGTAACTGAGCAACTGCCCGTGTTCGATATCGAAGTACCAACCGTGCAGTTTCAGTGTTCCCGACTCAACTCCCTCGCGCACCCAATCGAAAGTCATCAGGTTTTCCAGCGAACATAGAATGGCTTGTTGTTCGCAGGCGCGCTCGTGTTCTTCGGGCGATGCATGCGGCATTTCGCTTTGCACTTTGTGCTGCGCCTCTTTCGCCAGCCGCATCCAACTGTTGATGTAGCTCGCCTGCGCATCTGTCGCGCCGTTAGCGTTGAACAATGAACGGATGCCGCCGCAATGCGCATGACCCAGCACGATGATGTGACCGACACCCAATACACGTACACCGTATTCCAGTGCGGCGCTGGTGCCATGCCTCCCGCTATCGCGGTTTTCCGCAGGGGGAACGAGGTTCGCCACGTTGCGGATCACAAACAAATCCCCCGGTGCACAATCCAGCACCAGCGCCGGATCAACACGCGAGTCGCAGCAGGCGACGACTAAAATTTTGGGAGTTTGTCCGTCCTGCACCAGTTGCCGATAGAGCGCATCATCGTCCGCAAAATGTTGTTCGCGGAAGCGGTGGAAACCGGCAATGAGGTCGGTCGGTGCTGTCATGCGCCCGTGAGCAGGCGCTGCGCCTCGCGGTATTTGTCGGCGGTTTTTTGCAGCACGTCGGCGGGCACTTGCGGTGCGGGCGGCTGTTTGTTCCAGCCGGAAGCTTCCAACCAATCGCGCACGAACTGTTTGTCGAAACTGGGCGGATTGCTGCCCACTTTGTATTGATCGGCGGGCCAGAAACGCGACGAATCGGGAGTCAGCGCTTCGTCGATCAAATATAACTTGCCTGTCTCATCGGTACCGAACTCGAACTTGGTGTCGGCGATGATGATGCCGCGCGTCAGCGCATATTCCGCAGCTTGAGTGTAGAGCGCCAGCGTGGCGTTTTTCACCTGCTCGGCCATGTCTGCGCCCAGCAACTTTTTAGTTTGTTCGAACGAAATGTTTTCGTCGTGTTCGCCCGCCGCCGCTTTGGTGGATGGCGTGAACAAGGCTTGCGGCAGCTTCTGTGCTTCCAACATTCCGGCGGGCAACTGAATGCCGCACACCGCGCCGGTTTTCTTGTAATCCTTCCAACCCGAACCCACCAGATAGCCGCGCACGATGGCTTCGATCGGCAGCGGTTTTAGTTTTTTGGTGACGAAAGCACGACCGCGTACTTGCGCTTTTTCTTCCGCAGTCTTCACCACCGATTCAGGATCAATACCGGAAAGGTGGTTGGGGATTACGTTGCCGAGTTTCTCGAACCAGAAATTCGACACCGCCGTGAGCACCTCGCCTTTGCCGGGAATCGGCGTGGGCAGGATCACATCGAACGCGGACAGGCGATCCGTCTGCACGATCAGCAAATGGTCGGCATCGACTTCATATAAATCGCGCACTTTGCCGCGATGGAGAAATTTCAGGCTGGTCAGATTTGATTCGTGCAAGGCGGACATAGAAACCTCAAGTCACATATTGTTGATGGATGGCTTGGTAGGATGGGTGGAGCGTAGCGCAACCCATC
>JAGVNQ010000244.1 GCA_020053195.1 Sideroxydans sp. | reverse complement strand
ATATTCCCGACCTGGCGCTGGTGATTCTCAACGCCACGCAGATTGAACGCCAGATGAGTTTGTTGCTGCAACTCAAGCACCTCAATATGAACATCGTGGTGTTGCTAAACATGTCCGACGAGGCCAAGAAATACGGCATCACCATCGACAGCAAAAAAATGGCGGAAATGTTGGGCATGCCCATCTTCCAACTCAGCGGCAAATACGGCACGGGTTATCCAGAGGCGCTGCACGCCATCACCAAAGCCTTGCGTTACCCCACGCCGGGCATGGCGGAGCAACTGCGCAGCCAGTTGGAACAAGACGAACACATCGAATCCGAAATGGCGCGCGTGCTGCAACATGCGGTGCAAGTTCCGGCGCAACTGCCGGAGAATCTCACCGACAAACTCGACCGCGTCATGCTGCATCCGTGGCTGGGGCTGCCGATCTTTTTCGGCATCATGTATCTGCTGTTTCAGGGCATCTTCCTGCTCGGCCAGCCGCTGCAAGGCTGGGTGGGCGCTGCCCTCGGCTGGCTGCGCGAATCCGCGCTGGAACCGGCCTTGGCCGGACTGCCGCCCATGCTGTACGGATTGTTGCTGGACGGCATCTACAACGGCGTAGCCACCGTCGCCGCCTTCGTGCCCATCATCATCCTGTTCTTCCTGTTCATGGCCATGGTGGAAGACAGCGGCTACCTGTCGCGCGCCGCATTTTTGATGGACGCGCTGATGGCCAAGATGGGACTGGACGGACGCGGCTTCGTCATGTTGCTGATGGGCTTCGGCTGCAACGTGCCCGCGCTGATGGGCACGCGCGTGATGCGCTCGCGCAGCCTGCGCCTGCTCACCATGCTGGTGATCCCGTTCTCGCTGTGCTCGGCGCGCTTGCAGGTGTTCGTATTCATCACCGCCGCGCTGTTCTCGCCCAAAGCCGCGCCGGTGGTGCTGTTCAGCCTCTACCTGTTCAGCTTCGCCGCCGCCATCCTCACCGCACTGCTGTTCAAGAAAAACTTCGCCAACAGCGAACCGTTCGTGCTGGAACTACCGCCCTATCGCTTCCCCACCCTGCGCCAAATGATGTTGCGCGGATGGCTGGAAGTTAAACACTTTCTGTTCCGCGCCACGAAATTCATCGTCGCCGGCGTGGTGCTGGTGTGGCTACTCACCCATCTGCCGACCTCCGCCGTCCCCGGCAGTGCAGACACGCTGGCAGGCATGCTCGGCGATTTGTTTCACCCGCTGTTCGAACCCATCGGCATCAACGACCAGCTCATGATCGCGCTACTGTTCGGCTTCGTCGCCAAAGAAATCGTCATCGGCTCACTGGCCGTCATCTACGGCTTGAGCGGCGACGCGTTGAGCAATACATTGGGACAACAACTGGATTGGGTGCAAGCCTACAGCTTCATGTTATTCACCCTGATCTACACCCCCTGCCTGTCCGCCATCGCCACCCTGAAAAGCGAATCGAAAAGCCTGCGCTACACCCTGTTCGCGCTCGGCTGGTCGCTGGCACTGGCGTGGGCGGTCAGCTTCGTGTTTTATCAGGGCGCGCGGGCGCTGGGATATTGATCGTGTTGATCGCCTATTGACGGGCACTTCCGGGTAGGTATATGAATCCCTAACATCCCGCCGTGCGAGCAAACCAAAACCATGTTACCCACCCATCGCTTCCAGACATCCCACCAACAAATTGACAGCCCCTTATGGTGTTGGCATTATTGCCAACATGAAAGCACACCTGCTGGTAAATGAACGCATCGCGCAAGGCGACAATGCCTTTGCCGAACTGCGGGTGTTGAGCGTTCCAGTGGCGGTGCGCGGCAGTCCGCATTCTTTCAAATACAGCCTGTCGTTAGTAGTAGAGGGCACATGCGTATTGCGTTTTGACAATGAGGCGGGCAAGGGCGATCACTATCATCGTGACGAAATAGAGTTGCCTTACCGCTTCACCACCTTGCCCGCATTACTCGATGACTTTTGGCGGCAGGTAGATCAATGGAGGCAACTATGAAAACAGTCGTAATCGGCGTATCCAGCCGCAAAGAAACCAACGCCAGACTCATGCATGCGTTGGCATCCGGCAAACCGCAAAATGCTTATCGCAGTTTTGAAAGCACGGCGGATTTGTGGCGCACCATTTCGCCCAACCGTTGGGATGTTCTAAAAGAAATGACAGGTGCTGGCGCAATGTCTCTGCGCGATTTGGCGCGTCGGGTGGGGCGCGACGTAAAAAGCGTACATACCGATGTCCACGCACTGCTGAATGCCGGACTGCTGGATAAAACCGAAGACGGAAAAATCATCTTCCCGTTTGATGCGGTGCATGTGGACTTTATGCTCAAGGCGGCGTGAATGGCCTGTGACGAAAACGGGCTGGAAAAACAAACATAAAGGCATCTCAAAAAATTCTAATTCAGTCATTCCGACGAAAGCCGGAATCCAGTTGATCAACAAATTCCCACATAAGTGGGACAACACTTGGGTTTTGTCTGCTTCGCAGAATATTTTTAATCGCTGGATTCCGGCCTTCGCCGGAATGACGACCTAATGGACAATCCGGGTTTATGTCAGTGCGTTGCACTGTCTGTTTTATTAGCTGGACACCGGCCTTCGCCAGTGTGACGAATTATTAGAGATGAGAGATGCCCATAATGCTGCCCCAAAGCCGGACGAGCCGAACCCTACACTCCATTCGCGGCATTTTTCAAAACCAGACATCGTGAATAAGCGCATGAATAGGCGATCTACGCAATGCCAATGATGGAAATCGACTATTCATGCGCTTCTTCACGATGTCTTATTCAAAATCGCCCCACGGGCTTCTGCTGCCGCTCTGCAAGCGTTCGATTTCGCGCTGGTCGCACTTGAACTGTGCCACTCAAAGCGCTTGGCTCAAGCGGGTTTGGTTAGTGGAGATTTCGTTGAGCGTCGCAGAGGCCGTTCGCCCTGTCGAAGGGTCTGTACTTGTCGAAGCGGGCACAAAGTCCACGCTGCCCAATGTTGACCAACCACCCGCATAGTCAAGGTTGGCGAAGGACGGGTTGGCTGCCCAGTCGTATTGCGTGACCAGTGTGCTGTTGTCCGGGACGATGCTCAATCCGCCGTAACGGCTGCTGCGCAGCAGGCCGAGGAAGCCGATGAAGCTGGTGCCAAGCGGGATGGTGGGGAACTCCCCTCCCCCGCCCCTCACCCCAACCCTCACCCCAACCCTCACCCCAACCCTCACCCCAACCCTCTCCCAGTGGGAGAGGGGGCTAATTACGGGGCTGGGGGAGAGGGTGGCGTTTGTGAGCGAATCCTTCGCCTGCGCCACCAACCCCTGCATCAACGCCATCTCTTCCGCACTCGGCAATCTTCTTACCCCCGCCGTCAGTGTTGCGCCCATGTAGTCGTTCGGGTCGGCGCTGTGGTTGATGCCGAGGGCGTGGCCGTATTCGTGCAGGAGGACGGAGAGCATGTCCATTTTGCCGT